>NZ_JBHXFI010000007.1:0-123271 GCF_042724075.1 Streptomyces sp. NPDC127097
AACCTCATGACCCGCCGCCTCGCACACGAGACCACACCCAACTGGCGTGAGAGCTAGACCCAATGAAACAGACATTGAAGAACCAAACGCTCACTAAGGCATAACTGAGCAAGTACGCCCTTTCCGGTCGACTTACGTGGACGCGTCGGGAGGAAAGACCCGGAGCCTGGTGCCGTACCCGGGCCGCGTGTGGACGGAACCTGGCAGGAATACCTCGTCGCCCAGACACGAGGACTCCTGCCGGTCCCCGACCCTCTGAGCGACTCCAGCGCCGGTCAGCTCGCCGTCAACCCGTTGGCCGCGCTGCTCTTCGTGACTCGCGAACTCGACGTACAGCCGGGACGAACCCGAACCTCCGACCACCGTCTGGCGCAGCTTCAAGAACGACCGCTCCTACCTCTACGACCTCCGGCCCCTCGCCCCCGAAGCATGATCCGCCGGACGGTGCCCAGGTGCCGCAGGGGGCCCAGCAGCCCATGCCTCCGCCCCCGTCCACAGTCGCCGCCGGCCCCGGGGACCAGGGCGTTCACCCGTTCGGCCGTCTGCACAATGCGTCACGACAGGTCTCCGGCCGATGCTGCTGTCAAACCCAGCGCAATGGAGTGGTACCGGTGATGCCAGTGGCCGACGACTGGCTGGTCCCATGGGTCGCCCAGGCGCACTCAGCCCTCGAAGGGGGCCGCTGGCCGGATTCCTCGCCGACCTCGCCACCGCCGCCCCCGCGCTGGGCCGGGCCACGGCGCACATCATCAGCCTCCCCGTACGGCCGGCCGCAGTCGCGCTGCGCACGTCCCCCAAGATCCTCACCGCGGCCTTGACCCAGCTCAGCGCGCCCGGCCTGCTCACATGCTCCTTCGACGGCGACCCCCACGCCGCACACGCCACGATCACCCTGCTGCCCGTCAGCACATCGCCGTGATCATGAGGCAAGCGCGCACGGTCAGATCGCGGTGCTCGGACTCGGCGGCCTGCGCATTCCCCCGCAGGCGTGGCGATGAGGGCCTGCCTCGAAGGTGGTGCGAAGCCGCTGCTGCCGATCGTGTGGGTGCCCGTTCGCACTGTCCGCCTGCCGGCGAAGGTCCTACACCTCGGCGGTAACGCGGACGCCGAAGGAACCGTCGCGGTGCGAGAGTGGTCCTTCTGCGAGACCCTGGGAGCCAGGGAGCGCGCCCGGCCGCGGAAACATCTACCCAGCGTGACACCGCACCCAGTGAGAAGGGCGGGCTGTGATGAGCGAGGCGGATACGGGCGCCGAGGGGCCTGGGCAGGGCGGGACGGCTCCGCTCTCGGCGATCGAATTGCGTGTGAATGGTCAGGTGCAGCGGCTTGAGGTGGATCCGCGGACCTCGCTGCTCGATGCGTTGCGTGAACATCTGCGCCTGAGCGGCACCAAAAAGGGGTGTGACCACGGGCAGTGCGGCGCCTGCACCGTGCTGATCAACGACCGGCGCGTCAACTCCTGTTTGACGCTCGCCGTCATGCACGAGGGCGACGAGGTGGTGACGATCGAGGGTCTGGGCGAGCCTGATGACCTGCATCCCATGCAACGCGCCTTCGTCGATGGTGACGGCTTCCAATGCGGCTACTGCACTCCTGGCCAGATCTGTTCTGCTGTCGGCATGCTGGCCGAGGTGGAGGCGGGCTGGCCCAGCCACGCCACCACTGATGTCGCCTCGCCGCAGATCGCGTTGACCGACGAGGAGATCCGCGAGCGGATGAGCGGCAACATCTGCCGGTGTGCCGCCTATCCCAACATCGTCGCGGCCATCCGCGGCATCGCGCAGGGAGGCCCTGTATGAGGCCCTTCACCTACGAGCGACCGACGGACGCACAGGCTGCCGTCACCGCGGTGTCCACCGCCGGCGCGAAGTTCATCAGTGGCGGCACCAATCTGCTCGACCTGATGAAGCTCGACATCGAGCATCCCAGCCACCTGGTCGACATCAGCAGGCTTCCGATGCGGGCCATCGAGGAGTTGCCGGACGGCGGACTGCGCATCGGTGCCCAGGCGGTGAATTCCGATGTGGCCGCCGATGCCCGGGTACGCACCCGCTATCCCGTGCTGTCGCAGGCGCTGGTGTCCGGCGCCTCGGGCCAGTTGCGCAACAAAGCCTCCACCGGCGGAAATCTGTTGCAGCGCACTCGCTGCCCCTACTTCTACGACACGGCTGCGGGCTGCAACAAGCGGGATCCCGGATCCGGTTGTTCGGCGATCGGCGGATTCAACCGGATCCATGCGGTTCTCGGCGCCAGCGACTCCTGCATCGCCACCCACCCCTCGGACATGGCCGTCGCGATGACGGCACTGGAGGCGGAGATCGAGCTGCTCGACGCCGATGAGTCGGTACGCCGCGTCGTCATCACGGACTTCTACCGGCTGCCTGGCGACACCCCGCACATCGAGACCGTACTGCGGCCCGGCGAGATGATCACGGGCGTGCTCCTGCCCCCTCCCCCGCCGGGCCGGCAGCTTTACCGCAAGGTGCGCGACCGGGCGTCGTACGAGTTCGCGCTGGTGTCCGTGGCGGCTGTCGTGTCGACCGACCGAGGAATGGTCAGCGACGTGCGGGTGGCATTCGGTGGTGTGGCGCACAAGCCGTGGCGGTCCTTCGAGGCGGAGGCCGCGCTGGTGGGCCGTCCCGCCACGATGGCTGCCTATCGCGCCGCCGCCCAGGCCGCGATGCGCGACGCAGTGGGCCAGGGGCACAACGACTTCAAGATCGAGCTGGCTCGGCGCACGCTGTGCCGCACGCTGGCACAAGCGGCCCGGTCGAGCTGAGGAGGCAAGATGCTCGGGCAGCCTTTGAACCGCGTTGACGGCCCTTTGAAGGTGTCCGGCCGGGCCACCTATGCCTACGAGTACTGGGAGGCCGGCCAACCGCTCTACGGTGTCATCGTCGGGGCGACGATCGGCAAGGGCCGCATCACCCGTATCGACACCGAGAAGGCCGAACGCGCGCAGGGCGTACGTCTGGTGATGACGCATCACAATGCGCCGGCGCAAGGTGTCCGTGATGAGTCGGTTCAATTCGAATACTGGCGCGCCCAGCCGGTGCTGACCGGCCCGGACATTCACTATTACGGCGAGCCGGTGGCACTCGTCGTGGCCGCGGCCTTCGAGCAGGCCCGAGCGGCGGCCGATCTCCTTGAGGTGGAGTACGCCGTCGGGCGGGGGCGTTTCGACTTCGCTGCGGACGACGACGAGACCTACATCCCGAAAGTGGTGAATGCCGGGTTCCCCACCGATACCGCGGTCGGCGATTTCGATGCCGGATTCAGTGCCGCTGACGTGCGGGTCGACCAGCGCTACACGACGCCGTACGAGTTCTCGATGCCGATGGAACCGCACGCGTGTCTGGTGGCACCGCGTGGCGAGGACCTGACCGTCTACGTCAGCTCCCAGATCGTCGATGCGGCACGGGCCTCGGTCGCCGCCACGCTGCGCATCGCCCCTGAGCGGGTGCACATCGTCACCCCCTTCGTCGGCGGGGGCTTCGGCTCCAAGCTGGGCATTCACGCCGAGACGATCCTGGCGGCGCTGGCCGCCCGTGTGCTGGGCCAACCGGTCAAGGTCGCGTTGACCCGGCAGCAGATCTTCCAGCTCGTCGGCATGCGCCCCACGACGAGCCAGCGGGTTCGACTGGGAGCGGGGCGCGACGGACGGCTGACGGCCATCGCCCATGACGTCACCATGCACACCAACCCCGACCTGGAGTTCGCCGAGCAGACCGCCGCCACCACCCGCAGCCTCTACGCGGCGCCCCACCGGTTGACCAGCCACCGGCTCACGCCGCTCGATCTGCCGCGCGGGTCGGACGTCCGCGCGCCGGGCGAGGCGCCGGGCCTGCTGGCGGTCGAGTCGGCGGTGGACGAGCTGGCCCATGCACTCGGGATGGACCCGGTCGAGCTGCGGATCCGCAACGAGCCCACCGTCGATCCGGAGCGGGACGTGCCGTACAGCGACCGTCATCTGGTCGACTGCCTGCGCGACGGGGCGCGCCGGTTCGGCTGGGAGCGGCGGCCCACCACACCAGCGAGTCTGCGCGAGGGACGGTGGCTGGTCGGCTACGGCGTGGCCGCCGCCATCCGCGGGCATTTCCAAGGGCCGACAGCGGTGCGGGTGCGGCTGGAGGCGGACGGGACCGCCGCCGTCGAGACGGACATGACCGACATCGGCACGGGTACTTACACCATCCTGACCCAGGTCACGGCCGACGGGCTCGGACTGCCGGCCGACCGGGTGCGGGTGGAGCTCGGGCGTTCCGGGCTTCCCTCCAGCTGGGGGTCCGGTGGCTCGTGGGGCGCCGCCAACTCGACCGCCGCGGCACATCGGGCGTGCGCGGCCCTGCGGGAGAAGCTGCTGGTCGCGGCGTGCGGCGACCCGCGCTCTCCGCTGTGCGGCCTGGACCCGGCAGACGCCCGGTTCGCCGACGGCAGCGTGCGCATCGGTGGCGCGTCCCAGGCGCTGAGCGAGATCGTCGCACGCAGCCATCCCGAAGGTATGGCTGCGGAGGGCGAGATCCGCTTCATGGGCGACGATCCGAACTACGCGGCGTACTCGATCCACACTTACGGCGCCCATTTCGCCGAAGTGGGGGTCGACTCGGACACCGCCGAGATCCGCCTGCGGCGCATGCTGGGCGTGTTCTCGGTGGGTCGCGTGCTCAATGCGAAGACGGCGCGATCGCAGTTGATCGGCGGCATGATCTGGGGAGCCGGCGCGGCCCTTGAGGAAGAGGCCGTTGTCGACTCGCGATCCGGTGCCTTCGTCAACCGGGATCTCGCGCAATATCTGGTTCCGGTCCATGCGGACATCCCCGACGTCGACGCCGTCATACTCGACGGGTACGACGACAAGGCCAACCTCCTGGGTGCGAAGGGCGTCGGTGAGCTGGGCATCTGCGGGGCCGGCGGGGCGGTCGCGAACGCGGTGTTCAACGCCACTGGACTGCGGGTGCGCGAATTCCCCATCACGATCGAGAAGGTGCTGGCCGGGCTACCGCTTCTGGATGTGTGACTCCGTGCCGTCCACCATTGGGGCGAATGGCAATTTTGGGACATCTTAGCGAGCGGCCCGCTCTCCGTTCGGGCGGCAGCTCGCGCGAAGCGGTGCCCTTTCCCATCCGAAAACCGCAATCACGGCGGCGGAAACCTGCGGTAGATCCTGTGGCTCGACCGTGAAGACAGGGGTTCGGGGCGCCCCGATACTCGGCTGGGCCCCGACCGACAGGTTCCGCCTCCGGGGCCGATGACGCATCGGCGCCGGGGTGGCGGAGGCCCGACCCCGAAGGCGGATGATGCGCCCGCGACTCAAATCCGATGTGCTGTACGTGCCGACGGGTGACGGCGTCCACGTCTTCGGTGCCGGTGCCGACCTCGCCCTGCGGGGCAGGTCCGCCTATCAGTGGCTGGACCGGCTGGCGCCACATCTCGACGGTTCGGCCGAGCTCGACGACCTGGTCGGGCGGCTGCCCGACGACAAGCGGCAGGCCGTGTACGCCCTGGTGGGTCAATTGCACGCCGCCGGCTGCCTGATCGATGCGGGGGAGGATCTGCCGCACCGGCTCACGCCGCAGGAGCTGGAGACGTACGCGTCCGAGATCGCGTTCATCGAGTACCACGGCGACTCCGCGGCGCGGCGGTTCGAGACCTATCGTGACAGCGAGATCGCGGTGGTCGGTGCGGGCCCCGTGTTCGTCTCGCTGGTCTGCTCGGCGCTGCGCTCCGGGGTGCGGCAGCTGCGAGCCGTGTGTACGGAGCAGGCCGTCACCAACGCCGAGCGTCAGGCGGAGCTCACGGCCGAAGCCGCCACGCGGGATCCGGAGCAGATGTGCCGTCAGATTCCCTATGAGGAAGGGAACTTGGAGCGGCTTGTCGACCAGGTGGACGCGGTGATTCACGTCGCGGAGGGTACCGGCGCCGACCGGGCCCTGCGGCTCGATGAGCTGTGCCGGAACGCGGGCACCCTGCTGGTGCAGGGGCTGGTGGTGGACGATGTCGCATGGCTGGGGCCGGCCGGAGCCGACTGGCGATCGGCGTGGTTGCGGCTCGACGCCCGCGGGCCGTTCCGGCCGAACGCCTTCCTCACCGGGCCCGCCGCCGCGGTGGTCGCCGCGCACTTGGGACTTGCGGCGTTCACCGCACTCACCGGCATCGTCGCCGCCACGGAAGCCGCGGAGGGTGCGCGGAGAGTGACGCGGATCGATCTGGAGACCCTGCGCACCTCGACACATGCGTTTCTGCTGCACCCGGCGGCGGCCCCGGCCCGTCCGGAGACGCGGGAGGAGTTCACCCGGCGCATCGAACGGCTCGGTGCCGCGGCACCGCTGGACGAGGACACGTTCTCCCGGCGCGCGGCCCGTTGCTTCGACCCGTACGTCGGGGTGCTGCGCGCCCTCGACGAGGGGGAGTTCACCCAGGTGCCGCTCCATGTGACCGAGGCGGTGCCGCGCGCGGAGGGCGCAGCGCCGGTGCACGGGGCGGGGACGGGCTTTGCCGCGGCACGCCGGGACGCCGCGCTGCGCGGGCTCGCCTCGTACGCGGCGCACCACCACGACGAGCGCCGCTACGGGCCCGGTGGCACCGTGTGGGGGTGGTCCCCCGACGAGCGGCGCGCGGAGGCGGTGGCGGCGTGCCGGGTGTTCACCACGGACCACGAGGCCGGCGTGGCCGCCCGGCTCAGCTGGGACGAGGGCGTGGCGGACGGCCTTGCCCAGCAGTGCGTGCGCCTGGCGCTGCGCGATGTGGCGGAGGGGCGGTCGCGGCCTCGGCCCGTGCGGCTGAGGCCCGACGCCCTGGCCCCCGGCGAACGGCGTCTCCTCGATCTGCTGTCTGCCTCGCGTGGCTCGGTCGAGGTGGCGGACATCGGCGAAGCGCTGGGGGTACCCGTCCTCGCCTGGTGGCAGAGTGGCCGCCCGGCCGCCGTGACGTGCGGGGAGGCGGCGGTCGTCGAGGGGCTCCGCGCCGTCCTGCTCGACCGTCAGTCGGTGATGACCGGCGAATCCGCCTACGCACCGGCCCGGTGGGGACGGCTCGGCGCGCCTGTCACCGGCGACGAGAGCGCCGAGTTGCCGGTGCCGGCCGGGCCCGGACGGATGGTCGAGGCGCTGCGGTCGCGCGGGGCGCGCCCGCTCGTGGTACCGCTCGACCACGATCCGGCGGTTAACGAGGTGCTGCCCTTCGTCGTGCGCGTCGTCATCGCCGACGAGGCCAGGGACGAGGACGGTCCGGCGGGAGCGGAGCGGCGGGCGGAGGCCCGGGGCGATGCGTAGCGCCACGGCCGGGCAGCAAGGTTCCGTCGGCCTGCGGTTCTGGTGGCGGACCTTCGAGGGGGTCCAGGACCTCTTCGCCGAGGGCCACGGCGAGGAGGGCGGCCCGGACGACCCGCTGCCGGTCAAGACGTACCGCGGGCTGCCCCGTCACGCACTTCCCGAGCCGGCCCGGCGGATCGGGGACGCGCGCTGGTCCTTCGCCGCGTTCCGTGACGCCCACCCGCAGGGCGCGCCCACCCTCGGCGTCCTGGACCGGCGCGCGCTCTCCGCGCTGCTGTACTGGACGTACGGGATCGGCCGGATCGAGCTCGGTCCGCATGCCGTGTGGCCCTACCACCGGATGGTCGCCTCCGCGCGCTGTTTCCACCCCGTGGAGCTGTACGTGTGGCTGGCGCGTCCGGCGGGTGAACTGCCCGCCGGGTGCTACCACTACCACCCGGCGCACCACTCCCTGACGCTGCTGCGCGCGGGCGGTGTGCCGGACGCGGTGCGCATCGGCGCGGGAGTGGACGCGGAGGCCGGACTCCTGGTGGCTTCCGCCTGGTTCCGCAAGACCGCGTTCCGCTACCGGGACTACGCCTACCGGCTGTGCGCGCAGGAAGCGGGGATGACGGCCGGGAACGCGCTGCTGGCCGGTGCCGCGCTCGGGCTCCGCGCGCGGGTGCACCACCGCTTCGACGATGCGGTGGTCAACCGCGCGCTGGGGCTCGACGGGAGGGAGGAGACGGCATTCGCCGTGCTCGACCTGGCGCCGGCCAGGGAGACGGCGCCGGCGCGTGTCGGACCGCCTCAACAGCCGCTCGGGCCGTACGAGTTACCGGATATCCAGCCCGTTCATGTGCGGACCAGTCGCACGTCCGACGGCGCGTGGTCCGGTCTGACCGCGCTCGACCTCGCCGCCCGGCTCGCGGGGCCCGGTGCGCCCGTCGCCCCCGACGACTTTCGTCCGCCCGACGACCTTCGTCCGCCCGTCGAGGCGGCGGCCCCGGGCGGCGTCCTCGGGCTCGCGGGGCCGGAGCCCGGGGCCGGTGGGGTGGAGCTGGCCGCCGCGCTGCGGGCCCGGGACTCGGGCGGACGGATGTTCCTCCCGGACGCCCGGCCCGTGGCCTTCACACGACTGGCGTCGGCGCTGCGGTATGCGCTGGAGCCCGTTTCGTCCGACCATACGGAGGCACCGTGCCGCCCTCTCGTGGGGGCCTATGTCCTCGTGCTGGGCACGGACGGGGCCTCCCCCGGGCTGTACCGGTTGGCCGCCGGCACGGGGCCGCCCGCGCTGCTGCGGCTGCCGGCGCGGGACTGGCGCGCCGTGGTCGGCATGCTGTGCGACCGGACGCCGGCGGTGAACGCGGCGAAGGCCGGCGCCGTCGTGTTCCTCACCGCCGACCGGCTGGCCGGGGACCGGTGGTTCGGGGCCCGCGGCTACCGCGTCCTCCACCAGGAGGCAGGGATCGTCGCCCAGCGGGTCAGCGTGCTCGCCGCCGCGGCCGGGCTGTCCGCACGGATCACCAACGGCTACCACGACGGGATGGTCAGGGACCTGATCGGCCTGGACGCCGCCCAGGTGCCGGTGTTCACGCTCATCCTGGGCCGCCGCCGGCCCACCGCCCAGTACGAGCCGGAGCTGATCTGGTGAACCGCACCTGCGGTGCCTCGCGGGACGGACCACGGCCGGCCTGTGGTGGTCCGCTGCCGCACCCGCAGCCCCGTACTGCGGCCGGACTTGCGGTCGGCCCTGCGGCCGGTCCTGCGGCCGGACCGTGAAGACACCGCACGCTCGCGGACCGCAGGATGCGGAGCAGCCAGTGACTGGCCAACTTCTCATCCAGCCAAGGAGAAAGGGGATCGCGATGCAGGACAAACTCGTCCTCGACCTCGCCGACCTCAGTGCGGACGAACTGGAGATCCTGCCGACCTCGCCGGGCGAGAGCCTGGAGGCCGTGAACGTGGGCCACGCCATGGTCGAGATCGGCGCATCCAACTGCACGTCCAGGGGTACCCCGGCGAGCTGCTGTTCCTGTTGCTGCTGCTGAACCGAGCGGCAGCACGGTCGCGTTCGGCGGGCCCCGCGCCCGCCGGACGCGGCGTCCCGGCGAACGACGAGGATGTGACGTTGACCGACGCAGCGACAGCCGCCCACACCGGACGGCTCGCCGAAACCCTCCGCCCGGCCCGCCCCGCCGAACCCACGACGGCCACCGCGGCCCCCGCGGCGCCCGTCGCCGTCGTCGGCAAGGGCGTCCTCGCCTCGACGATCCGCGCCGCGCTGGCGCGTACGAACCGGCTGGTCCCGGAGGAGGACCCCGCGTGTGCCGCGGTCGTCACGGCCGAAGACGGCTGGCTGACCGCGACCGAGCCGCCGCGCCCCGACGTGCCCTGGCTGCCGGTACGGGTGGAGCTCGGCCTGCTCGTGGTCGGCCCGACGACCGTCCCGGGGCGGGCCGGCTGCGCCCGGTGCGCCCGGACGCGCCGGCAGCGGGCACTCGGCAGGGACAGCCCCCGCGCGGCCCTCCTGGCGCGGCACGGCCGGCGGCTCGCCGACCGTGCGTCACCGGTCCTCACCACCTGGGCGCGCGAGACGGCCGCCGTGCTCGTCGAGAGCGAACTGAGCGCCGCCACCGGCCGGTTGACCGATCGCGCCCTCGCCTTCCTGTCGCTGACGACCATGGCCATCGACGTGCACCCCTTCCTGCCCGACCCGGCGTGCACCTGGTGCGGCGGGCTCCCGGAGGACCGGCCACCCGTCCTCATGGAACGGCCCCGGCCCAAGCCGGACCCGGACGTCCCTCGCGTGCGCGACCTGAGGGCGGACTGGGAGGAGCTGGTCGCCCGGTACGTCGACGGGCGCACGGGACTGGTCCGGCAGCTCGACGTGCGGACCGACTACCCGTACCCGATGGTCTCCGCGCCGCTGCACCTGCCGGGCGGGGAGCAGGAGGCCGGGTTCGGCCGCGACCTGGATTACGCCGCCTGCGCCCGCACCGCGCTCGCCGAGGCCCTGGAGCGGCTGGGCGGGGCGCGGCCCGGCGGGCGCCGGACGACGGTGCGGTCCGGCTACGCGGAGGTCGCCGACCGGGCACTGTGCCCCCTGGATCTGGGCCTGTACCCGCCCGAGCGCTACGCCGAGCCGGACTTCCCCTATCCGCCGTACGACCCGGACCTGGAGCTCAACTGGGTGTGGGGACACTCCTTCGCCCGTGACGCCCCCGTCCTCGTACCGGAGGACTACGCGTATTACCGCACCCGGCACGGCAACCCGGCGGCCCGGCCCCTGGCGTACGAGGTGTCCAACGGGTGCGCGCTGGGCGGCTGCCTGGAGGAGGCGGCGCTGCACGGGCTGGTCGAACTCGCCGAGCGGGACGCGTTCCTGCTGACCTGGTACGCCCGCCTCCCCGTGCCGCGGGTCGACCTGCGGACGGTGTCCGACCCCCGCGTAGGTGCGCTCGCCGAGCGCATCCGGCAGGACAGCGGCCACCGGGTGCTGGCCTTCGCCACCACCCCCGAGCACGGCATCCCCACGGCATGGGTGATGGCTGTACATCCGAGCGGACCGGGCCGGGCCGACGAGCCCGCCGCGGTCTGTGCCGCAGGAGCGCACCTCGACCCCGAATGCGCCCTGCGGAACGGCCTGTTGGAGCTCGCGGCGAACCTGGGGTGGAACCGGGCGGCCTTCCGCGAGGAACGGGACCGCATCGCGGCGATGGTCGACGAGCCGGATCTGGTGCGCGAGATGCGGGACCATGCGCTGCTGTACTGCCACCCGGCCGCGTTCGACCGGTTCGCCTTCCTGCTCGGCGACGGCGGTGACGCCGAGGGGGGCGGCCGGTCCGTCGAGGAGGCGTTCGCGCACGCCACCTGCCGGCCGCGCGGCGCGGATATCCGCGACGATCTGGCCGAGGCGGTGGCCCGGTTCACCGACCGGGGCTTGGACGTCGTGGTGGTCGACCAGACCACGGACGAGCACCGGGCGGGTGGTCTGGCCTGCGCGAAGGTGATCGTGCCGGGGCTGCTGCCGATGACGTTCGGGCACCGGATGCGCCGCACCCACGGGCTGCCCCGGCTGCGGCGGCTCCCCACCGAACTCGGATACCGCGGGGCGCCGTTGGCCGAGGAGGAGATCAACCCGCACCCGCACCCGTTCCCGTGACGTCCCGCGCCACCCCCGCCCCCGTGTTTCCGCACCTCCCGTGACTGGAGTCGGCCATGACCGAGGACTTCACCACCCCGGACACCTTCGGCGTACGGATCGGCGGGCTGCCCGCACCCACGCTGGACGACCTGCGCTCGCCGGAGTTGTGGCGCCAGGCCGAGTCCGTGCGGGACCTGGATCGCCAACTCGACGGCCAGGCAGCCGTGTTGTCCGACAGTCTCTACGAGCAGATCGGGCGAGGGGGTTCCGCCAAACCGCTGCTGGTCGCCGTGCGGCGGGCCATTCACAATCGCCGTCCGCTCGCCGGACGGCACTGGAACGACGGCGTTCGGGCGCTGCTCCCGCAGGCGGTCGTCGACCAGGTGGACGACTGGGCGCGGCTGCGGGCCGGCCATCAGGAGGCGGTGAACCGGCTGGACGACCTGATCGGTCACCACATGCGCACCCAGCAGGTGCTGCTGCGCAAGGCGGCCGCCGATCCCGTCCTCCAGCACGGCCTCGTGCTGAGCAGTCCGGTGCTGCTCGCCGAGGTCCGCAAGTGGCTCGCGCGCCCCGACGAGCGGGCGCCGGAGCGCTCGTTGGCGCTGCGGCTCGCCAAGTACCTGGCGCGGGTGAGCATGAAGACGAGCCCGTTCAGCACCTTCACCGCCAGTGGTCTGGGGACGTGGAGCAGCGATGAAGGAGACGGGGCGTCCACCGGTCCTTGGGTGCACACGGTCGCCGAGCTGAACGTGTGGATCGTGCAACAGGTCGTCCGCGTACTCGGCAGCCGTCCCGAGCTCTCCGGGCGCGCCCGGCTGCGCCTCAACCCGAGCGCCGTGCTCACCGACGGCCGCTGGGAGTTCCTGGGCACGGGAGCCGAGGAGCCGCTGCGCACCTTGCCCGGGGCGACCGCGGTGCGGGAGTGCGTGGAGGTGGTGCGGGAGGGCCGCCCCACGCGCGAGGAAGCGGCCCGGGCCGTCGCGGACCGGACCGGGAGTGACCCGGCGACGGCCACGGCGTACCTGGCGCGCCTGGAGGAGCTGGGCCTGCTGGAGGCCGAGCGGCCCTTCGCCGACCAGACCCTCGACCATGTCGCCGAGGTGCGCTCCTGGCTGGCCGGGGCGACGAGTCCCGAGCTCGTCGGGGTCGAGCGGGAACTCGCCGTCATCGCCGACACTCTGGCCGGCTATCCGCGGCTGTCCGATCCGGCGCGGCGGGTGCGCGCCATTGGCGCCGTCGAGGAAGCCCTGCGGCGGATCAGGGACCTGGCCGGCCCGGACCGGATCAGTCTGCCCGCCAAGAACAGCGTCATCGAGAACGCCCTGGTGGCGGCACCCTTCCCCGGACCGGACCGCCGCGCATGGGAACCGGTCCTGCGGGACCTGGATGCCGTGCGGCAGTGTTACGCCGTGCTCGACCCCGGCCTGCCCGGACGGGTCGCGCTCGCCGATCTGTTCGCCGAGCGCGTCGGCCCCGGCGAGGCGGTGCCGTTCCTCACCTTCCACCGGCTGGTCCAGACATGGCTGCGCGAGGACCCCGCGTTGCCCGCGCTGCTCTCGGTCGCCGTGCACGGTTACCGGGCGATGCACCAGCACCCGCTGCCCCGGCTGGGCGAACTCGCCGCGCTGCGGGACGAACTGTGCGGGGTGGTCCGCGCGGTTCCGGCCGATGCGCAGGGTGTGGTCCGGGTCGCCCCCGAGCAACTGCTCTCGGTGGTGCGGCGCAGGCCCGCATGGATGCGGGCACCGGACTCCGTGACCTACTACGGCCAGCCGCTCGGCACCGGCTCCGCGCCCGCATTCGTGGTCAACGCCGTCAACTCCGGGCACGGCCGGGGACGGGACCGCATCCGGCGGCTCCTCACCCAGGCGGGGCTCGGCGCGGTACGGGACACGGCCGTGGACACCGCTCCCCCGCCCCCGGGCCTCCTCCATGCCGACACCTGCCGCCACTTCGGCAGCAACGTCGGGCTGCGGGCGTCCGCCGTCGCCGCGGAGATCGAGTACCCCGGAGGGCTGAGCCTGCGGCCTCCGGAGCACCGTATCCGCCTGGGCGACCTGCTCGTCCGGCACGACCCGGACCCCGGCCTGCTCAGCCTGCACACGCGGGGGCGCGCCGGTGAGGTGCGGCCCGTCCACCCCAACCTGATCGCGGAGCTGTGGCTGCCGCCCGCGCTGCGCCTGCTGATGCAGACCTTCGGCGCGACGTCCAACCTGCTGATCCCGGGGCGGCGGATGTTCGGCGACCCGTCGCTCTCCGAGGTGCGGGAGGTCCTGGCGGAGCCGCGGGTGGTCGTGGGCCGTACGACGGTCAGCCGCCGGCAGTGGGTGCTGCCGCCGGGCGCCGTGCCGAGGCGGGAGAAGGGCGAGAGCGACCGTGCGCTGCTGTTGCGACTGGTCGGGTGGCTGGCGGAGCACGGGATGCCGCAGCGCTGCTTTGTCCGCGCCCTGGACCCGCAGTCGGTGGTCAGCGGGGAGGTGTGGCGGGTCAAGTCACGCAAGCCGCTGTACGTGGACTTCGCCAACCTGCTGCTCGTCGGGGTCTTCGAGCGGCTGCTCGCCGCCGGTGCGGGGCAGGTGGTGTTCCTCCAGGAGGCCCTGCCCGGCCCCGGCGAGATGCCGGACCACGACGGCAGCGGGCCCCGGGTGACCGAATTCCTCGTCGAGATCAACGAAGGACGGACACGATGACCGTGACGAACGAGCCCGACGACGGCACCCGCCTGGACCCGACGACCGCACGGGCGGCTGACTGGGTGTGCGCGCACGTCTTCTACGACACCGACCAGGACGCGCTGCTGAACCGCTGCGTCGAGCCGGTGGTGACGGAGCTGGAGCAACGCGGCCTGATCCAGCGGTACTTCTTCCTGCGCTACTGGGAGGGCGGCCCGCATGTGCGGCTGCGGCTGCTCCCCTCCCGTGCCGGTGACCGCGCCGCCGTGGCAGAAGTGGCCGAGCATCGCCTCGGCGCGTTCCTCACGAAGTCGCCCGCCCCGGACGTCGTGGACCGCTCCCGCTTCGCGCAGGTCGCGCAGGGGCTGGCCGGGCTGGAGGGCCGCGCGGGCCATGACGACACGGTGCGGCCCAACAACACCGTGGAGTTCCTGCCGTACGAACGTGAGCACGCCGACTACGGCCGCGGCCCCGCCATCGCCGCCGTGGAGCGGCACTTCTGCGAGTCGAGCCGGCTGGCACTGTCGGTGGTGTCGGCGGGTGCCTCGGTGGAGCAGCGGGCGCTGCTCGCGTTCGATCTGGTGGTGGGCGTGTTCGCGCTGTGCGACGAGGTACGCGACCGATGGGCGCGCCACGGCGGGCCGCCGCTGCCGTTCGGAAGCGGGCCCGAAGCGGCCGATGTCGAGCCGCGCTACCGGGCCCAGCGGGAGCAGCTGCACGCGCGGGCCCGGCACACCTGGGAGCTCACGGCCCGTCCGCCCGGGAACGGTCAGCGCGGATACTGGCTGGCATCGGTGCGGCGGCTGCGCGACGAGCTGCATCGCATGGAGGAGACGGGTCAGTTCGTCGCCGAGTGGGCGGACTCGCCCCTGGCGGAGCCGCTGGACCTGGCGGCCACCGCCCACCCGGCCACCAGCCTGGTGCTGTTGCGCTGCGCCCATCTGGTGAACAACCGTCTCGGGCTCACCCTGTGGCAGGAGAACCAGCTGCGGTTCCTCGTGGGACGGGTGCTGTCCGAGCTGCCCGAGGCGCAGGGCGTCGCATGACCGGATCCGCCGGTGTTTCCTGGTACAGCCTGCATGTCCACCACCATGACGAGGCAGCGGAGCCGGAGCTGATCCTGGGGGCCGTCCGGCCGGCGTTCGCCTCGGTGGGGACCTGGGTGCAGGGCGCCTGGTTCGGCCGGCACTGGCTGCGTGGACCGCATCTCCGGCTCAACTTCCGTACGGCGGAGTCGACATGGCGTGCACAGGTGCGCCCCCGGGTGAGGGACATCGTCACGGACTACTTGCGGGCCCGCCCTTCCACCGTCCGCCTGGACTCCGCCGCGCTCGCGCCCGTGCACGAGCGGCTCGCCGAGCTGGAGATGGAGACCGGGCCTCGTGTTCCGTGGGTGGCGGACAACACCGTCGTGGAGCGTCCGTACGACCACCGGCTCCACGTACTCGGCTCGCTCCGGGCGAGCGAACTACTGGCCGGGTTCCTCTCCGATACCACCGACCTCGCGTTCCGGATGTACGAGCGGCTGCGCACCACCCCGCTGGCCGTATTGGCCCTCGACCTGATGTGGACCACGACGGCCGCGGCGGCGATCCCGTTCGAGGACGGCAGGGCCCCGATCGAGCGGGGCGTGCTGTCCCTGCGTTCGCACGCGGACGCCTTCCTGTCCCGCACCCACGATCCGGTGGCCTACCGCACCCGCTTCGACGAGCGGTTCCACCGGCAGGAAGCCGCCCTGGGCGCCCGGTTGCGGCAGGTGGAAGCGGCACTCGCGGAGCCGGACGGCACCGATCCCCCGTCGGACTCCGGGGTTGCGTTCGTGCGGGAGTGGGCGCGGGCCGTGTGCCGGCACCAGCGGATCGCGCAGCCGCTGCTCGCTTCGGGCGAGGTGTCGATGGGCGGGGCGGCGCTGGCTCCGCGCCTGCCGACACGCAAGACCAGCGAATTCCACCGGCTCCTGCTGTCCGACCACGGGCACCGGGACTTCCTCGTCGACGACGCATGGTTCGCGTCGTTCCGCCTGGTGATGAACTACCTCTACCTTCACCTCAACCGGCTGGGGCTGGCGCCCGTGGACCGCGGGCTGCTGTGCCACCTGGCGTCGCGGACCGTGGAGTCGGTGCACGGCACGTCGGCCGCCGCCAGCTTCGCACGGTACGTCGCCGGACCTGACGGGCACGAGGATCCCGCCTGGCGGCGGATCGGCGCCGAGTGGGCGGAGGGAACGCGCTGAGCCCGCTCCGGCCGCCCCGGTCAGCCGCCGCTGAAGACCTGGGCGAGCTGTCGGCGGCCCGTGATGCCCAGTTTGCGGTACGCGCCGGAGAGGTGGAACTCGACGGTGCGTACGGCGACGAACAGCCGGCCCGCGATGTCGCGGTTGGAGTGTCCGTCCTTGGCGAGGTGCAGGATCTTCCGTTCCTGAGGCGTCAGGCAGTCCAGGAGCGGAGAGGCGGAGTGCGGGGCGGCGTGAGCGGCGGACGCCGGGGGTACGGACGGCTCCGCCACGCTCGCGGGATCGGGCGCGGCGGTGGGGGTCCCGGGGAGTTCCCATGGTCCCCGACCCGTCACCCGGAGCGACCTCCAGGCGCCCTGGACGTGCCGCGCCAGCGGCTCCGCGCCGCACGCGCGGGCGAGCCGGAGGGCCGAGAGCAACGCGGCACGGGCCGCCTCCCCGCGCCCGAGCTCGGCAAGCCCGGATCCCAAGTCCGCTTGCACGAAGGCATGGTGAAGGTGGTCCGGGGACCGGGCGAGCAGCCCGGCCGCATCCGTGAGCAGGTCGATGCGCCGCTCCCCCGTCTCGGTGAGGGCCAGTGCGTGCACGGCGGTGCCGAGGGACTCCGGTGTGCCCCAGCGGCGGGCCTCCGCCACCTCGGCGCCCGCGAGTTCGGCGGCCTCCTTGCGTTCGCCCCGCGCCGCAAGGAGCCGAGCGGCTCGGGAGCGCCAGGGCAGCACCGCCGGGTTCCGCACCCCCGCCTCCTCCAGGAGGCGGCCTGCCGCGAGCAGGTCCTCCAGGGCGCGGGCGGGGTCGTCGCTCTCGTGGACCGCCGCTCGCGCGGCCAGGGCGTACGCCGAGTCCCGCCGCCACGGCAGCGGGTCCCGGTCCAGGCCGCTCTCGGCGAGCAGGGAGCGGGCCGAGCCGGGCACGCCTTTCAGGACGCGCACCTCGACCAGGGCGGCCACGCCGGTCACGGCCGAGGGGTGACCGGTCGCCGCGAAGGCGAGCAGGCGGTCGGCCAAGGGGGTCAGGGCGGCATCGGCGCCGTGGAGGTCCCCCCGGGCCAGCAGGACCGTCGCACGCAGCAACTCGATCTTGATGTGGTCCCAGCGGCCAGGGCGGGCGCCGGCAACCTGGCGCCCACGGCCACAGTGCGTCCACGCTTCGGCTACTTCGCCGGCCGCCACGAGTGCGCCGCAGGTGTGCCACAGCAGGGTGGCCGAGCCGGCCGAGCCACACCCCTCACCCCGGGGCAGGCCCTGCCGGGCGTACCGGACGGCCGCCCCCCGGTCGGCCCCGGCGTCGACTGCTTGTACCGCGCGCAGCGCCGCGAGCTCCCGGCCCGCGTTCCCCCGGTGCGGGCTCTGGAGGGTCAGGCTCCCCAGCGGATCCGCCGCCTGCGCCAGCCACAGGGGACCACGCCGGCCGGCGAACGCCTTGTGCAGCCGCAACCGCAGCTGCCAGGAGCCGTCCCCGGATGTCCGCCCGAGTCGGGCCGCGGCATCGTCGAGCACGGTGACGGCGTCCTCGGCCCGGCCGCACTCGGCCAGCACCGCGGCCAGCGCCAGCGCGTATTCGAGTACGACGCCGGGATCGTGGGACTCACAGCGGGCGGCATCCAGGAGGCGTACGGCGCGCTCCGGGTCGACGAAGGCGTCCAGCTCGGCGAGTTCCCGCCGCACGGCCGACTTCTCATGGGGACGCAGGGGTTCACGGAGGGCCGCGCGCAGGCAGCGTGCCGCGTCCTGGTGCCTGCCCTCCTGCTCCAGCTGAAGTGCGGCCCGCCACAGACTGTGCATCGCCCACTCCTTTCTCACCGGGCCGGCGGCGACCAAGTGGCGGGCGACAGTCGTCGTGGCGGCCTGCCGGTCACGCAGCAGGGCAGCCGCCCGCAGATGCAGGGCGGTCCGCGTACCGGCGGCGATGCGGCCGAGAACCATGGTTTCGAGGAGTGGATGACGGAACGCCAGCGGGGTGTGATTGGCGAGGAGACAGGCGTCGACGAGCTGGTCGACGGCGCCGAGCGCCTCCTCGACGGTCAGGCGGGCCAACTCGGCGCTGTCCACGACCTCAGCGCCGCCGCCGAGCACCGCGACCGCCCGCGCGAGCGCCAGCGCCGAGGCGCTCAGCGGCGCCAGCCACCGGTCGGCTCCGGTCAGGGCGCCCGACGCGGCGGTGGTGCGCAGCGCGTCGACGCTGGGCGCGCTGCCGGTGTGCGGCGCCAGCAGGGCGTGCAGGAGGGCGGGATTGCCGCCGGTGAACTCGCCGCACACCTCGGCGGTTCGCGCATCGAGGCGGACGCGGCACCGTGCGGCGGCGGCTTCGGGCAGGTCATGCGTGCCCAGCCCCGGCAGGTCGATGGGCTCGGCAGCAGCGAGGAGTGCGGTGCCGGGCTCGTCGTGGGTGCCGTTCGCGGGGCCGGAGACAGCCCCGGCCCCGGCGCCGCAGATGCGGACCGTGAGCACGATCGCCAGGGGCGCGCCCGGCAAGGTCCGGGACAACTCCAGCAACCACCGCAGCGACCAGCCGTCGACCTGGGCCATGTCGTCCACGCACAGGGCGACCGGGGTGTCCTGCTCCGTCGGCACCGCGACAACCGGCCCCCCGAGATCATTGCCGGGCGGTGTCCGGTGCGGGATCTCCACGAGTTTCCCGTCGCCGGCTCGTAGTTGGGCGATGAGCCGGTCGGCTGCCGCGTACGGACGGTCCTCCGTCCCCGTCCCGCGCACCACTGCGACGCGGAACCCCGCCGCGGACGCTTCCACCCGGAAGGCGTCGAGCAGCGTCGACTTGCCCGCTCCCGGCTCGCCACGGACGACCGCGACGACGGGGCCGCGGTCTCTGCGGGACTGTTCGAGCACCGCCCGGAGTCGCCTCGTCTCGCTCCTGCGGCCGATCTCCCCGAGCGCCATGAGCCCCTCCCGATCGCCGACCGTCGTGCACCGCTCTTCGTGCCGAGCCGACGGTCAGTTCACCGGTCACGGAATCCGCATGACGCACATACTTAGGCATTCGTCTTGAAAAAGACCCCTTATGGCAGGATGTCGAGATCTCAGCACTCACCCGAAGGAAGGCCGGCGCGTACTCCCCATCGACGGACGCGAAACCGGCCACCGCGGCGACCAAGACGCCGTCCCCACAGCACGAGCCACACAGGCCCAACCCACTCCCGGTAGCGCGAACTGCCCCTTGAGAGCGCTCTCTTAGAACAGGAGCATGCGCGGCACAAATTCAGACCGACAAGCCACCCAAACGGCCATGGCGTCATTTCGGCCGCCGCCGGCGGCCCTTGTGGGATACCGGTGCCGGCTCCAGGGCCCCACGAGACATCGGAAGGCCGACCGGCGCTCTCCGCGCGATGCCTAATGGTGAACGACGGGACACCGGTGCGGGGGACGCGCCCCGTGGGTGCCCGCGTCCCCTCCTGCGCCGCGTGTCAGGGAACGGCTGGATACCGTCGCGAGGCACGCCGAGCGGGGGCTGCGCGGCGGCCCTTGTCGACGCCGAGGCTGCGCTCTTCCTCAAGGAGGAGCCGATCGGCCCGGGTGACCGGGTGATGGCGGGGCTCTCGGTCGCCTTCGACGCCTCCTGCGAGGAGATGTGGCTCGCCTGGCGGCACGGCGCCTGTCTGGTGCCCACGACGCGTGCCCAGGTGCGTGACGGAGCCGGCCTCGGCCCGTGGCTCGCCGAGGACGACGAACAGATCAAGCTCGGCGGCCGGCGGATCGAGCTCGGTGAGGTGGACGCGGCCCTCCAGGAGTACGCGGAGTGGCTGTGGTCGGAGCACGCGGGAGGCCGGACGGCGGCCGCCCACGCCGCCGCCGCGCACCACGTGCTGGCTGAGCTCCCACAGGATCTGCGGCCGGCCGACCCGGGCCGGCAGCTGATGTTCGACGACCGGCTCTACCAGCGGGGAGGGCTGACGGTCCATGCGCTGCGCTGCGCCCTGGGCGAGGACGCCTTCTTCCGCATGCTCAAGGACTGGACCGGGAGGCATCGCCACGGCGCCGTGAGCACCGCCGACTTCACCGCGCACGCCCAGCGGTACGCGGCCGCCCCCCTCGACGAACTCTTCGACGCCTGGCTACGAGAGCCCTCCCTGCCCCCACTACCGCCGCGGCCCACGGCCCCCCACCGTTCCGCGGACCTGCCGGCCAACCCACTGCCGCAAGACTGTCGGCCACGGCGCCGTCGTCGGCCTGTTCAGTGGAACATCTTGGCGCCGAGCGGGTGCTGCTGGTCGAAGCCGGGGAGGATGAGGAAGGTCGCGCTGGCGGTGGTCGTGGTGAAGCGCAGCAGTGCGTCCGAATCATCCATATGGGCAAGGGTGTTGGTGAACGTGCGTAAGTCGTTCTGGAAGCTGATGAAGAGCAGGCCGGGGGTGGGCGCGTCGGTGCTGTAGGAGCGGCGGAGCATGAGACCGACGCCGACCGCGGTGGGGTTGGCCCGGCGGACGTGGGCGTCGGCCGGGACGAGGTAGCGCCCGTCCGGTGTTTTGGCGCCGAGGTTCGGGTTCCATGCCGCCGTCCCGCCGGAGAGGGGCACGCCGGTGGCTCTGCGCCGGCCGAAGACCGCCTCCTGGTCGGCGACGGAGAGCGCGGTGAACCGCGGCAGGTCGAGTTCCATGCGCCGCACTACGGCGATCGTGCCGCCGACGACGGGAGCCGGCCCGGCCAGCCACAGGTGGCGTCGGTGCTCGGCCGTCGTGTGCGGGCCCACGATGCCGTCGATGAAACCGAGCAGGTTTCGTGGCACGGAGATGCCTTTGTCCACGGGGATGTTCGGGCCGCGGCGTCCGGACTGCCGCCAGCGTTCACGTAACCGGTGACCGGCCTGCTCCAGAAGCGCGGTGGCGACGACCGGTAACAGCAGGGGGTCGCCGGCGCAGATCTGTATCAACAGGTCCCCGCCGCGGCCCTGCGGGGCGATCTTCTCGCGGGAGAACCGGGGGAGGTCCGCCGCGCCGGGCAGGGCGGGATCGGCCCTGCGCACCAGCCGTGGGCCCACCCCGATCGTCACGGTGAGATCGCCCGGCGGCAGGCCCAGCAGTCGTGGATCGGTTCCCGCGGTGAGCGTGAGAACGGCCTGGCCGAGCTCGGCCAGCAGCGGGCCGACGGCCACGGCGTCGCCGAGGTCGGCCACCACCACCAGGAGGTTCGGCTGGGCAGCTTGCGGGAGCGTGATGCCGGCCTGATAGCGGCCGGTCGGCGACACCCGTGCGGGTGCCGCGGGGGAAGAAGGCCGGCTCGGCTGCGGTGCAGGCGATTCGCACCCGGCGGTGAGCCCGGTGGCCGCCAGGGCCCCGGTGGCACCGATGAACGCGCGGCGTGAAGGATGGGAGTCGGCTGGGCTCACGGCGTGCAGAATGCCATATCCGTTCTGGCGGAGGGCGAGTTCGCCGAATGCCATATCCGTTCTGGGGAAGGCGAGTTGGCCGACCCCCGGGCAGCAGGACTTCATGCCAGGATGACGCCATGCCTCGTCTCCGTCTTCGCGTGATGGTCGCGTTACTGAGCACACTGACATGCGTACTGGCGGGCTGCGGGCCCGGCGATGACGGGTCGAACGACGGCCGGCGACCGCCCGGCACGCATGTGACGATCAGAGTGCCGGCTGACGCCCCGACGATCTCGGCCGCGGTGTCTCTCGCTCACCCCGGTGACCTGGTGCTGGTCGCGCCGGGCGGGTACCACGAGTCGGTGAAGGTCGCCACGCCCCGGGTCACGCTTCGTGGTGAGTCCCGGGACAAGGTCGTTATCGACGGGCGGTTGCAGCAGCCGAACGGCATCGTCGTCGCCGCGCCCGGGGTGGCCGTGGAGAACCTGACCGTGAAGAACAACACGCAGAACGGAGTCCTGGTCACCGGTTCGGCGAAAGCGGTCGCGGGGCTGCCGGGACGTTCCGGGGGCTACGACACCGGCGATGAGCCGGTCACCTTCCTGAAGTCGTTCCTGGTCTCCCACGTGACCGCGACCCGCAACGGGCTGTACGGCATCTACGCGTTCTCCGCGCAGAACGGCGTCATCGAGCACTCGTACGCGTCGGGCGGGGCCGACTCGGGGATCTACGTCGGACAGTGCAAGCCCTGTCGCATCGTGGTGCGGAACAACATCGCCGAACTCAACGCGATCGGTTATGAAGGCACCAACGCGAGCGGAGACATGTACGTGGTCGGCAACCGCCTGGTCGGCAACCGGGTCGGCCTGACCTCCGACTCCGACCACCAGGAGAAGCTGCTCCCGCAGCGGGGCGCCGTCATCGCGGGCAATCTGATCGCTGCCAACCAGCAGAAGGCCACTCCCGAGCAGGCCGACGGCGGGTGGGGCACCGGCATCGGCATCGACGGCGGCAGCGACAACGAGTTCCTGCGCAACCGCATCGCCGACAACCGCAACGCCGGGCTGGTGATCACCGCAACCGCCGACCTACCACCGGTCGGCAACCAGATCGTGGACAACACGTTCACCGGCAACGGCATCGACGTCGGCTGGACGTTCCCCACCGCCACCCGGGGACGCGGCAACTGCCTGCGTGGCAACGATCTGCGCACGACGGTGCCCGCCCGGCTCGCGACAACCGAGTCCTGCCCGCTTCCGGCCAAGTCGCCCTCGCCGGCCGGTAGATGGGCGATGCCGACGGCGCCCGGCGGCATCCCGTTCACCGAGGTCGCGGCGCCCGCTCCACAGCCGCAGTTCCCCCACGCCACCACTACGGGCGCCACCACTGTCCCGGCCGTCCCGGCCCTGCCGAAGACGGCAGACATCCCGCTGCCGTCAGCGTCCCTGCTCGCCGCGCACGCGCGGGTGCGGACGCCCTGAACGCCGCCTACCGCTTCGGGGTGACTCCGGGGACCGGCTTGACCGGCACGTACTTCTGGGTGTCGAAAACGATGACCACCGGCTGCGACTCGGAACCCACGCTGACGCGGACCCGATACAGGGTGCCGTCCGAGCCGACCCAGTAGCGCACGTTGCCCGCCGTACCGGAGCGGTCAGGGGAGGACGGCCCGGTCATGACGTCCACCTGATGCCCGCCCACCTGGTCTCGTCCCCACCAGGCGGCGCCGTTCTGCGGCAGCAGTTCGGCGTTGTCCGGCCGGTCGCTGCCGAGTTTGAGCGCGATGGTCAGCGAACTGTCCAGCGCGCTGCCGGACGACAGCAGCGGACGGCGGTACCAGGCCGAGCGGGGCGGCGACGCGGGTGCGTGCGCGGGGGCGTTCGCCATCGGGTGGACGAACACCGAGGTGGCCGTCCACTCGATCAGCCCGTCGCTGGATGTGTCGCGCCCGGTGCCGTGCACCACGCCGTAGCCGAGCTTGCCTTGGTAGTCGACGGATCCGGTGACGATCAGCCCGCCGGCCGCGCCCGGCACAGTGATCGTCACCGCGCGGCCGTGCGCCTGGTAGTTACGGAACCGCGCGAGCGCCAGCCGGTTCGCCTCATCCGAAGTCAGTGCGCGCGGACCGCTGGGGCCGGAGCCGCCGTCGGCGAGCAGGAACGCGGCCACCGCGACGCCCGCTATGCCGATGACGGCTGCCGCCCAGCGTGGCCGTAGCCATCGGCGCCGGTCAGCCGCACGGCCCGGTAGCGCTTGCTGGATTCTCCCGCTCCGCACGCGGCTCGACGCTGGCACTCTTCCGATTCACCCTCTCGGTCACCACACTGCTCGGCCGCCGTGCGGTCGCGGCGGCACTCGGCAGTCCAGTGACGGACGACGCCAAGGCCGGCCGCCCTCATGGACCGGCCGAGACAAGATCTGCCCGACCGCGTCATCCGGACCGCGGGCAGGCAGATCACTGTTGTTCGGCTCGTTCGGTCAGATCACTGCTGTCCGGATCGTTCAGTGTTTCTGGGCGCGACGCTTCCGGCCCCTGAACACGATGACCAGGCCCGCACCCACCAGCAGACCGACCAGGGCGATCATCTGTGGCAGCCCGGACATACCGGTGTGCGCCATCGAACCCCTGCTGCCACCGGCCGGGGCCGGGTTGTTGGCGGGAGGCGCGGGTGTCGGCGGCGTAGCGGCCGGCGGCGCGGTCGGGTTCGGCGCCGGGCTCGACGTCGGATTCGGGCTCGCCGTCGGAGTCGGGCTCGGTGTTGAGCTCGGCGTCGGGGTCGGTGTTGCCTTCGGGATGTACACCCCGGCGTCGATGGTGTGATCGACCCCGCCCGGCTTGTCCGGCGCCGTGACAGGCGCGAAACCGTTGCACAACCGTCCGGTGGTCGGCGGCGTCACATTGGAGTCATGCGCACGGTTGGCACCGGCCCGCGGGAGCGTGAACCGCAGCTCGCTCGCCGGGGGCTGCTCGGGCACCTTGTCGGTGTCCGCGGTACACACGTCGAACTGCACCGTGTATTTCGCGCCCGGCGTGAGCTCGTACGCGGCGCCGACACCACCGAAGTAGTACTCGCCGGCGGCATCGGTCCTGGTCGTGGCGACCTGTTTGCCGTCCGCGTCCAGCAGGTTGATCGTCGCCCCCGGCAGCAGCACGTGCCCCGGGTCCTGGATCCCGTTGTGGTCGCCGTCGAACCACACGACGTTGCCGATCTGGATCGGCGCGTTCGCCGCCGCGTACGCGATGTCACCGAGCCCGCCGGCCTTGCCGAACCCGCCTTGTTCCCGGCTGACGAACTGGAACCCGTTGGCCTTCGGGTTGTTGCCCGGCCCCTGACCGGTCGTGATGTCGTGGTACCCGGTCCCTGAGGTCGCGACGTCGACGACCGGGTCGAACTCCGTGCTGACGACCCACTGCTGCTGCGGGATATAAGCCACCGACCCCAGCGCGGTCTCCTGGTGCGCGTTGGCGTAAGTGTCGCCCGGGAAGTATTCGACGACATCGGCGGGCTGGCCGCCACTGTTGGCCGGGGTGGCGTGGTTGGGGCAGCTCCCGGTGCCTTCCCACTCGTATTCACCGGTGGGAGTGGCGCAGACCATGGTGATGTCACCACCGGACATGGCGTTTTCCGCCGTGTCGTTCCCCGGGCGGGGGTCCAGCCCTCCCCAACTGAGCACGTCCATGAACCGGTCGCGGAAACCCAGGATCATCGAACCATCGCGGGCGAAGGCGAGGGAGGACAGCTCAGGCTGCGGATCGATGAAGACGCCGCCCGCCTTCCGGTCGTCCCACGTGTCCAGGCTGGTGTTCCACGGGTTCCAGTGGGTGGCCTTGTCGCCGGCACCGAAGACGCTGCCGCGTTTGTCCGCGAGCGGGTGGCTCAGCACCGTGGTGAACCGCTTGCCGTCGTAGGTGGAGACGAAGGCTTTCAGGTCCGCGCGCCGCTGCGTGCTCTCCGCGCTGCACACGCCGCCCACGTACAGCGTGTTGTTGTGGACCTGGAGACCGAACGGCCGCCAGTCGTCGGGGCTCGCGCACCCCGGGTCCGGGATCGGGACCGTCGACTTGGGCGCCGCGGCGGTGGCCCCTGTCGCGTCGAAGCTCACCAGGCTGCGGGTCCGCAGGTTCACCGCGTACAGCGTGGAGCCGTCCTCCGACAGGGCCAGGCCACCGATGCTCTCCTTGCCCGGCGCGTCGGTGAACCCGGGATCCTTGATCATGTTGGCGGTGTCGTGTCGCGTCACCGCGGCGTCCGGCACCCGCGCGAACAGCGCCGGCGCACCAGAGCCGTTGACCGGCACGGTGTAGATCGCGCCGCCGCCCTGCGGCCCGTACGGGGCGTACCGGCGGGCGAACGCGCTCTGGAACAGCTGGGTCCGGTCCTTGTCGTACGCCAGCCCGAATGTCGTGCCCACCTGGTCCTGCGTGGCCAGCGTGGTCGGGCACGCCACATCGGCGGGACACGTGCCCCGGGTCTTCGTCCCGAATGCCACCAACGCCCGGTTGTCCGTCCCGTTGGCGCCGTTGTGGACCGGCACGAAGTACCGCGAGTCCGGCAGCGCGTAGTCGGCCGGGTCCCACACCCCCGTCACCACCGAGGCGTTCTTTCCGTCCGACACATCCACGAACGACGTGAAGCTGTGGAAGTGGTTCTCCGCCGTTGACGCGGGCGCCGCCCGCAGATAGTCGCTGAACGGTGCCGGGATGCTGACGTCGACGCGGTATTGGCCGCCGCTCAGCACGGTCGACTGCGACACCACGACCTTTCCGGTGGCATCCGTGACACCGGTGACATCGTGCCCAGCGGGGTCGGAGATCTTCACCTTCATGCCCCGCTGTGGGACGTCCATCGTCGTGTTGATCACGCCGGTGCCGAAGAAGTCGCGCAGCACCTGAACCGTCAACGTGCCGTCGGCGGCCGAAGCGGCGGCCGGTCCGGCCGTCGCTCCCACGGCGCCGCCGGCCAGCAAGAGAACGGATAACCCCACGCGCGCCAGCGGCTCCACAAGCCTTCGGGCCGACCGGCGAGAGTCTCTGCCGACTCGGTTCATGGCATCACACTCCACACTTTCTCATCAGGAAAACGAAGCACCGGCTTCTCGTTGCACGCCCACCTGCGGCCGGCCCCGGACGCGGGCACCGGCGCGAACACCACAGAAAAGAAAGAGGGTCCACGCTGGTGCGCGGACCGCTTTGTAGTGATCGCCTGAGGATCTTGAGGAAATTGCGGACGAGCTGTAAGAGTCGCAGACCAGGAAAAGCGAACGCACGTTCAGAGCCTCGAACAAAACAGCCCTGGATTGTGTGTTCTCGCAACTCAATCACGGCGCCCTCACCCCCCACCGCCGACCCCCGCCACCTCACCGACCGCCATCGCGAGCAGCGCGCGATATTCTATCCACTGGAGTCTCGCCTTCACCAGCAGAATGCCTGGAATCCATCGGGATCCGAGAAAGCCCCAAGTGCCCGGAGAATAGCGGCCGGAAGAATGTGCGAGAGCGGCATGGTGGCCGGATCCGGCCCCGTTGGGTGTCGTCCGTTCTCAGCGAAGCCGGTCGGATGGGTTCGCTGATCGAAGAGTTGCGTCCGCGTCAGGCGGCAATTTCGCCTGGATACCGGGACATGACATCACGCCTCACCCTACGCTTGGGCCTGTCGCGGAGCGCTTGCGCCGCGTAGTGGGCGGGCGTCTGCACTCTGCTTCAGTGCGATGCCGAAAAGACCAGGGGGCCACGGCACATGGAATTGCGGGTCAGGGTGGGGCATGCCGAAGTCTCGGGCGACGCTTCCGGCTGGACAGGGGCCTTCGCGGACTGGCTTGTCGAGGACCGTCGGCTCGGTCGGCACACCGATATCCGTCGGGGCCGCTCGTCGCAGAGTGACGGCGGGATGTCGGGAGACCTCGTGAGCTGGATCAGTCTGGCTGTCTCCTCCGGCTCGCTAGCCACCGATCTGATCCTGGCGTACGGTCACTTCCGCGCATCGCTGCCCCGTCGGGCGCGGCCGGCCGCGCGACTGATCGTGGAGCACGGCGAGAGCCGCGTCATCATCGAGGAGGGCACGGCGGAGGATGCCGCCCGGGTCGTGCGGGCGTTGAACGCCGCACAGGCAGAAGACGAGGAGTCCCCCCACACTCCGTCAGCGCCACCGGCCATACCTCCGGCAGCAAACGCGCCCCGGGGAGGGGAAACAGGCGGTGGCGCTGCCTGATCCGCGAGCGAGCCGCGCCGTACTCCTCGGCGTGCACGACTATCGGCAGCTGGATCCCCTGCCGGGTGTGCAACTCGGGGCCCGCAGGCTGGCGAAGCTGTTCCGCGACCCCCGGGTATGGGGCCTGCCTCGCCGTAACATCACCCTTCTCCCCGCGCAGACATCCGCCAACGAACTACTCGAAGCAGTCCGGGACGCCGGCGAGACCGCGACCGACACCCTCCTCGTGTACTTCGCCGGTCACGGACTGCGTGACCGAGGCGCCGAACAGCTGTACCTGGCATTGGCAGACGCCGACGACGACCACCTGGAGATCGGGACCCTGGCGTATCCGATGCTGCGCCGCGTGATCACCGCAGCTGGACACCGTGCCGGCCGCCACATCACGGTCCTGGACTGCTGCTTCAGCGGTCTTGCGATCAGCATGGGCGGCGACGTCTCCGTCGTGGACCGTCCCAGTCTGGCGCGGCTCCTGGACGAGCAAGAGGACGAAGAAGATGACGTAGACGCGGAGGACGGCTACGGCAGCTGTGTGCTGACCTCCGCGGCCCGGACGGAACGCTCGTTCACGCCGCCCGGCAGGTACCCAGACTTCACGGGCGAGCTGATCCACGTCCTGGAACACGGCATCTCCGAAGCGGGGCCCACGCTCAGCATCGACGATATCTGGCGGCGCGTACGCCTCCGGCTCCAGCGGCGCGGCCTGCCCCTGCCCCAGCAGTTCGGCCACAACACGGCGGTTGCCCGGCCATGGGTGCACAACCGCGCCCATCACCCGCCGCGCCCTGAACCGACCACGAAGCCCGCCGTCCCACCCGCGGCCACGCCTTCCACTCCGCCGGCGGCCGAGCGCCCCAGCCGGCCCCCGGCCGGTTCCTGGACGCCTGACCCACGGCACCCGGAGAGCGCCGGCCAGGCACAGTCGCGGGAAGCCACCCAAGCCACTGCCCGCCGCGGGAACGCAAAACAGTCCGCCTCGACCACCGCTTGGCCACGTCCCGACCAGCGTTCCGGCAATGCAGGCCCCCGGCCGGTGCTCCGACGACGCACCTTCGTCATGGCCGGCGCCGTCATGACCGTCCTGGGTGGCATATCCGCTGGATACCTGGCCACCCGGGACGACTCCAACGGCGACGATGGTCCTAAGGACACCGGTGGTCCCGACATCACCAGCCAGAAACCCGCCGGCCCTAGGCCCACGCCAAAAACCCGCTCCGCCCCCGAAGTCCAAGTCCAAGCACTCGACGCCCTCGCCCATCCCGATAAGGTCTGGTCGGTGGCCTTCAGCCCGGACGGCAAACTCCTCGCCACGGGCAGCGGTAACACACTGCGGCTATGGCACGTGGACACTCGCAAGCAGTTCGGCAAGCCACTCACCGACCCCACCGGCGTCATCATGTCAGCGGCGTTCAGCCCCGACGGCCAGTTAATTGCCAGTAGCAGCTTCGGACGTGAAGTGCAGTTGTGGGAGGTAAGCACCCGCACACGGAGCAAGCCACTCACCGACTATGCGGAAGCTGTCCTATCGGTGGCTTTCAGCCCGGACGGCAAACTCCTCGCCGCCAGCGACGCGAAGGGTGATGCGAGCGCATCCGGGTACGCAGCCTCCTTGTGGGATGTGGCCACCCGCAAGCACCTGGGCAGGCCCGTCGCCGGCCACACCGCCTTCGTCTGGTCGGTGGCTTTCAGCCCGGACGGGAAACTCCTCGCCACGGGCAGCAACGATAAAACAGTGCTGCTGTGGGAGGTACCCACCTATAAGCGGCTGGGCAAACCCCTCACCGGCCACACCGACGCAGTCTTGTCGGTGTCTTTCAGCCCGGACGGCAAACTCCTCGCTACCAGCAGCTGGGACAGAACGGCCCGGCTGTGGGATGTGACTACTCATAAACAGCTGGGCAAGCCCCTCACCGGGCACACCAACCTCATCTCGTCGGTGGCCTTCAGCCCGGACGGGAAACTCCTCGCCACGGGCAGTAAGGATCAATCCGTGCGGCTGTGGGACGTGACCACCCATGAGCTGCTGGGCAAGCCCCTCACCAGACACTCCGGCTCCATCCTGTCGCTGGCCTTCAGCCCGGACGGCAAACTCCTCGCCACCAGCAGCTCGGATCGCACGGTGCGGCTGTGGCGGCTGGAATAGCACTCGTCCTCGCCACGCATACGCGGGGCGACGAAATGCAATGCATGGGTGACGGAATATCCCGCGACGGCCGGCCTGGACAAGAGTCCAGGCCGCGAAAGCAAATCGCAGCGCGGCAATGCCCACTGAGCATTGTGAGGGGCCGCATGCTTGGAGCTGACTTCGACAATATTGCGGTGCTTCTCGTTTGACACGGGCTCGGACCCCGTTTCGGGTTCGAAGCCGGGTACGCGCCTTCAGCCCTCCGCCCCCACCGGCCCCGAGCCGGAGCCCGCCGCGGCCTGACCGCCTTCGTGGCCGCCCCCACCCGCGGGAATGGCCGACCGTGTCGCGTAGCGGGTGCGCATCGCGTCGCTGGCTGCGGGGCCTGCGGTGAAGACGTAGGTGGCGCTGTCGTCGAGTCGGCGGCCGGTTTTGGCGTCGACGACGACGGGCTCGACTTCCTCGCCGCTGTGCGTATCGATGAGGATCATGCTGCGCTCGGTCGGCGTCAGGCGGGAGTTGCCCCACGCGGCCAGGGCGACGATCACCGGGCGCAGGGAGCGCCCGAGTTCGGTCAGGACGTATTCGTGCCGGACGGGGCTGGTCTGGTACGGCCGGCGCTCCAGCAGGCCGTCCGCGACGAGGGTCTTCAGCCGGGTGGTGAGCATGCTGGAGGAGATGCCCAGGTTCTCCTGGAACTGGTCGAAGCGGGTGTAGCCGTCGAAGGCATCGTGAAGGATCAGCAGCGTCCACCACTCGCCGACGTGTTCCACCGTCGTGGACAGCGGGCACTCCCGGTCCTCCAGCCTTATCCGGCTTGCCACGGCGACCATCTCCTCAGTTACTGCTAAAGTCGAAGTTAGTGGCTTCTATTTTAGCAGTCGGGATGGAGGCGGCGGCTCGCACGCCCCGCACCCGGAACGGAACGGAACACACCGTGACCACTTCCATCAACGAATCCCTCGAAGGCCGGCGCGCTCTGGTCACCGGCGGCACCAAGGGCACCGGAGCCGCCATCGCCCGGCGCCTCGCCCAGGCCGGTGCGACCGTGTTCGCCACGGCCCGCAGCCGCCCCCACGACGTTGAGGAGAAGACCTTCATCGCCGCCGACCTGTCCTCCGCCGAAGGCGCCGCACACGTGGCTGCCGAGGTGGACGCCCGGGCGGGAGGCGTCGACATCCTGGTCAACACCCTCGGCGGTTCCGAGGCGCCAGCCGGCGGGTTCGCGGCGCTGGGCGAGGACGACTGGGCCAGGGAACTGAACACGAATCTGCTGGCCGCCGTCCGCCTGGACCGCGCCCTCCTCCCACACATGATCGCCCTGGGCAAGGGCGCGATCGTGCACGTCACCTCGATCCAGCGCCGCATGCCGCTGTGGAACGGAACCCTGGCCTACGCCGCCGCCAAGGCCGCCCTGACCACCTACAGCAAAGGACTGGCCAACGAGGTCGCCCCCCACGGCGTCCGCGTCAACACCGTCTCACCCGGCTTCGTCCAGACCTCGGCCGCCGACAACCTCGTCGCCCGGATCGCCCACGACGCCGGCATCACCCAGGAAGCGGCGCTGGGCCGGCTCATGGACTCCCTGGGCGGCATCCCGCTCGGCCGCCCCAACCAGCCCGAGGAAGTCGCCGAACTCGTCGCCTTCCTCGTCTCCGACCGCGCCTCGGCCATCGTCGGAGCCGAGCACGTCATCGACGGCGGCACCACCCCCACCGTCTGAACCCACCACCAGGGAGCGTCATGCACGACAACCGGCCCCGGACCATCTCCCCGGACGCCCTGCCCGAGGTGATCACCCGCTACCTCACGGCGCACCGGGCCCACGACACCGCCACCGCCGTCACAGCGTTCACGGACGACGCCACAGTGATCGACGACGGCAACACCTACCAGGGCACCGCCGCGATCGAACGGTGGCTGGACCGATCCGCCACCGAGTTCACCTACACCATCCACCTCACCGGCACCCAGCAGACCGACACGGCCCACTACATCGCCACCCACCACCTCGAAGGCAACTTCCCCGGCGGCACCATCGATCTGCGCTATCAGTTCACGCTCCGCGACGACCTCATCGAACACCTCGCCATCGAAGCCTGACGTGCCCCCAAGCCGACGATCCACATCGCCGGAGGCGGCACCAAGGAAGGCGGCACCCCCGTCGACCTTCACAACGCCCACCGTGCGCACGGACGCTGACCAAGAGTGAGACCGGTGAGGTCGCACGTGCAGATGTCGCCGCCTGTCATCCGCGCGCACGGCTGCGAGCCCAACTGGCCATCTCCGCCAGCAGGTTCGTGGCCCTCCCCCCCCCGGACGGCTTCCCGCCCCAACACGCTCCCGTCCGGCCTGGTCAGTCGAGGATCGCGGTGGCCTCGATCTCGACCAGATGCTCGGGGACGTCCAGTGCCGCTACGCCGATCATCGTGGCCGGCGGCACCGGAGTGACCCGAAGTTTCGCGGCCGCCCGGGAAATCCCGTCCAGGAGCAGGGGCATCTTCTCGGGCGTCCAGTCGACGACGTAGACGGTCAGTTTCGCCACGTCGTCGAAGGACCCGCCGGCCGCGGCCAGTGCGGTGCCGACGTTGAGGTAGCACTGCTCGACCTGCGCGGCGAGATCGCCCTCGCCGACCGTGACTCCGTCGGCGTCCCAGGCGACCTGCCCGGCAACGAAGACCATCTTCGAACCGGATGCGACCGCCACCTGCCGGTAGACGTCGATCTTGGGCAGCCCGTCGGGGTTAAGCAGGGTAATAGCCATGTTGCCCTCTCCTCGTGCTCTCTTGCGGTTACTCGGAAACCTTAGGAGAGTGACCGCTGACGTGGAAGAACGCACTTTTCGGTGACTGGGGAACCTCATGGTGACCAAGCAGCTCAGAGGCTCGGCCAAGGACGAGGCGGATGTGACGCGGGCGGACTCCCTGGCGCGGGAGATCTTCTCGGACATCGCCAACAAATGGGCGCTGCTGATCATCGAGGCAGTGGGCGACAGCACGCTGCGCTTCACCGAACTGCGCAACGAGATCGAGGGCATCAGCCACAAGATGCTCACCCAGAACCTGCGTCTGCTGGAGCGCAACGGCCTGGTCGAACGGACCGTCCACCCGACCGTGCCACCGCGCGTCGAGTACACCCTCACGGAACCGGGCCGGGCCTTGCGCGCGACGGTCGACGGCATGTGCGACTGGACCCACCGCTACCTCGGCGCCATCGAGACAGCGCGCGAACGCTTCGACTCCGTGTGACGGCGGCGTGCCCGGTAGGACTTGTCCCCCGCGGGAGCTCCAAGCACCGTTCCCTTGATGGTGACTCGCCGCCGAAGCCGCCCATTTGACGTTGGGCACCGCGAAGGCACGCCCGCGCCGTGCGCCGGCCACACCCTCGTCCACTGGAGCGCAGTCGACGGAAGCGGCGTGCCCGACCGCCCCGCCCTCAAGCGGTCAGGTCTGAGGCCGTCCCATCGCGCTGTTCATCCTGGCGCGGTTCGTCGCGAGGAGCTCCTGGGTCTGCCGCTCGATCTCTTCGGGGTCCAGGCCCAAGGCGCGCCCCAAGTTCGTCGACCAGACCTCCGAACGCACGCTGGCTTCGAAGTTGAGATCGGCGCGAATCGTGTCGCGCGCGGCCTGACGGTTCTGGCTGACCATGACGAACGTCGACAGGAAGATCGCCTCAAGGCTGACGATCATGGTGAGCAGCCCGAAGGGAAAGGGGTCGAAGACCGCGGCCTGACCGAAGAGCCCTTCGTTGGTCACGATCCAGCCGGCGAACCACACCATGTGCACATACACAAAGACCATCGATCCCGCGAAAGCGGTGATCGCGTCCGCGAGGTGGTCCTGCACACCGCGCCCACGGGCGAAGAGCTCCTGCTCATGTGTGAGGCGGATGACGGGACGAGGCCAAGGACCGCCCGCCGGGCTGCCGCGATGGGGCGTCATGCCATCATCCTGCACGCGCTGCGGGCGGCGGCGGGGAAGCGCGGTCCGCTCGGCGCGTTGACACGGGGGTGGGAATCGAGGACCCGGACCACGTGACGCCGTGGCCGCACCGCCCCTGCGTTCCCGTATGTTCGCCTTGAGTGCGTACGAGGCGGGGTGCCGACGACAGTCGATACTGGCGTTATGGGCCTCCGCTGGGTGCACCATGCCGCCGCGCCCCGGGGGACTCCAGGCTTCTGCCCAGCGATCCCGACAACGGTGAATCCCTGGGAGTACAGCGGGAGTTGACCGACCCGGGAGCGGGGTCATTCCTCCAGTGCTGCCGCCATGCGGTCGAGGTCGGCGAGGAGCACTGTCAGGCGATGCGGCGGGATCGCTTCGGCCATGCGCTGTTCGATGGCGTAGACGGCGGCCTGGACCGCGGCCAGGCGCGCGTTGCCCTCGTCGGTGAGGTGGGCGGGCCGGGCGCGGCCGTGGTCGGCGGTGGCGGGGCGGGTGATCAGCCCCGCTTCCTGGAGGCCCCGTAGGACGACGTTTCCGGATTGCCGGGTGACGAAGGTCGCGCGGGCAAGGTCGGCGTTGGACATGCCGGGGTGCAGGGCCAGGAGTTCGAGGGTGGCGTACTGCGGCACGGTCAGGCCGTGCTCGCGCAGGACCTTGTCCATGGCCCCACGGAGGGCGGACTGGGCGCGCTTGAGCAGGTAACCCACGTGGTGGGTGACGTCTTTCGAGGGGTGGGGCGGTTCGGCCGACATGTTCTCCAGCATGTCAGCATTTTGACATACGCGCCTCCGCCGCCTTAGGTTCGACCATGTCAAAACCCTGACATCGAATCGAGGAGACCCATGTCTGTCACCATCGACGGCCCCGACTTCGTCGCCCTGCAAGTGCGCGATCTGAACGCGGCAGCAGCCTTCTGCGAGCAGCACCTCGGTCTGCGCCGGGCCGCGGTCTCGCCACCCCACGCGGTCGTCTTCGACACCAAGCCGACCCCCTTCGCCGTCCGCGAGCTCCTCCCGGGCGTCGACCTCGCCGACACCGCACGGCCCGGACTCGGCGCGGTGCTCTGGTTCCGGACCTCCGACGCCCACCAGCTGCACGACCAGCTCACCGCCGCCGGGGTCAAGATCCTCACCCCGATCGCGGACAGCCCCTTCGGGCCGATGTTCTCCTTCGAGGGCCCCGAGGGCTACACGCTCACCGCACACGGAGGCTGACCGTGCCCGCCGTCACCCTCACCCCGGCCGGGCCCTTCTCGCCGGCCGGCGGCATCCGGTTCCTGGAGGGCTTCGGCCCCGCGAGCTACCACCCCGCGGCGGACGGAATCCCCCGCCTGGCCTTCCCCGCCGACGACGGCACCTCGGTCGTCGCAGCCACCGTCCGGCAGGAGGTGAGGGCAGACGGCGGCACGGGCGCGCTCCGGGCCGAATTCACCGTGCTCCCCGGCACCGCGCACCCGGCGAAGGCCGTGACCGCAGAGGCAGCGGCCGAACAGACGGTGGCTCCCCGCCACCGTCATGACGTCGTCTTGCGCACTCGCTGAAATGAGTAGTTCTGAAGGTCGGTCCCAAGCACCCGCGCCCCCCGACCCGCGCAGGCAGCCTGCCTCGGCATCACCGGCCCGGCCACCACGCGGTCTTCCCCCACCGCCGCAGGCCCCCGCCCGCTCTATCGGGTCTCCAGTTCCCCGATCCGCGCCACCGCCGCTCCCTTCTTCGGGCACACCCACACCGCCGTGTCTGTGCGGACCGTCGCCGTCAGCGGATGCGTGTCCGGGTGCGTCGGGCACTCTGGCCAGACCGCCGATGTGCCTTCGGACCACAGTGTCTCCACCGCCCAGTCCTGGACCTGATCTGCCAGATGCACCAGCAGCTCTGCGGCGGTGCCGTCCACTGTTGGAGTCAGGCCCTGACCTGACCCGTCCGGGGCCCAGAGCGTGATCCCGAACGTGTCGTCCGTACGTATACGCGGCTGCACCGCGCACTGTGCCTGGAGGTCCCGCAGGACTGTCTCCAGAGCTTCGGCGAATTCCATGTCGTCCACGGTGGGGGCTCCTGATGACATCGGGGAGAACTGTCCCCACAGTCTCCACCGTCCCTGAAGCTTGCGGACGGACTCTTACGCCCCGGGCGCCCAATTCAGCAGTCGCGTCAGTCCCGGCGCTGTCGGCCGGCTGTCCGGCAATTGACGCCCACCGCGCCCGTAGCTCCGTTGCACAAGACGATGCGCCGAGTGCCTGAGTGAGGGTGGCGATGACGAATCTGAACACCGTGGTGGCGTGGGTTGACGCACGCGAGAGGCTGCCTCGGAGCGGTACACCGGTGGCAGCAGCGATCACGGGCCGGTATCCGGCTGACCGCGCCACTGAGTCCGAGGCCGAGGCCGATACGGCGTTGGGTGAGGAATTCTGGCTGGTGAGGCCGATGGTGTTCATGACTCTGCACTGGAGTGAGGACGGGGCGGAACACCGGGACTGCTTCGTCGACTCCGACGGGGTCGTCCGTTTGCCATACGGCCTTACCAGTGAGGAAACCGTGACTCACTGGGCAGAGTTGCCCACCCTGCCGGGCAGGATGACACACCTGGTTCTAGGGGAAGGCGTGCAGCCAGCTCTCCAGAACGCGTGGGGCGCTCGTCCCCTCACCTGACCCACAGCCTCCTCGGACCACTCACGCGACTGCCTCGCCCTCCCGATGGGCCCGGGCCGTGGCCATCAGGCCGGCCAATGCGGTCCGGGTCCGCACGAGTTCGTCGATGTGCTCGGAGAGCCGGTTGTACTCCTGCGCCATCCGCGCGAGCGCGGCATCGGTGTTGCCCTCGCTGGGCGTGTCGACACAGGGCAGCAGCTCGGAAATCGTGCGACTGGACAGGCCGGCCGCGTACAGACGCTGGATGAAGCGCACCCGCTCCACCTCGGCCTCCGTGTAATGCCGCTGCCCACTGGGGCTACGGCTGCTGGTCAGCAGCCCCTGCTCCTCGTAGTAGCGCAGCGACCGGATGCTGACGTCGGTACGCGCCGCGAGTTCGCCGATCCGCACGATTGCCTCCCATGGTGAACCACGCCACAACGCTTGCCTCTGACATTGATGTCAGGTTTTAGCGTAGCGCTGTGTCCGGCACCCGGGCACGCGATGCACGTACGGAGGAGCCCGACGTGACGAACTTGTTCAGCAGCTACCGACTCGGTGAACTGACCCTGCCCAACCGGATGGTGATGGCCCCGATGAGCCGTGTCAGGGCCGCGGCCGGCGGCCTTGCCACTCCGTCCATGGCGACGTACTACGCGCAGCGGGCGACGGCCGGACTGATCGTGTCCGAGGGCGTGCAGCCCAGCCTCGTCGGGCAGTCCAACCCGGGCACGCCCGGACTGCACACCGAGGAGCAGGTCGCCTCATGGCGTGCCGTGACCGACGCCGTGCACATCAACGGCGGACGGATCTTCGCTCAGCTCATGCACGGCGGCCGGGTCTCGCACCCCGACACCACCGGCCACCAGCCCGTAGGCCCGTCGGCGATCGCCGCGGTGGGCGATGTCTTCACCCCGTCCGGCCCGCAGCCCGCACCCACGCCCCGCGCACTGGACACCGCCGAGGTGCCCGAGCATGCCCACTCCTACGCCGAGGCGGCCCGCCGCGCGATCGACGCGGGCTTCGACGGGGTCGAACTCCACGGCGCCAACGGCTATTTGATCTCCCAGTTCCTCTCCTCCAACGCCAACCGGCGCACGGACCGCTACGGCGGCACGATCGCGGGCCGCATCCGGTTCGCCGTGGAGGCCGTGGCCGCGACGGTGGACGCCATCGGGGCGGCCAGGACGGGCATCCGCCTCTCCCCAGGGGGCGGCTTCTGGGGCGTCGAGGAGACCGACGCGCTCGCCCTCAACACCGCGTTGCTGAACGAGCTGGCCCGGCTCCAACTCGCCTACGTTCACCTGGAGATGACTGCGGACGAGGAGGTGCTCATCGGCTTGCGCCGCGCCTGGCCCGGCACCCTGATCGTCAATCCGGTCCTCCCGATGGGACCCAAGCAGACCGACCGCGCGGCAGCCGACCACTGGCTGGACCTGGGCGCCGACCTGATCAGCTTCGGCCGCGGCTTCCTGGCCAACCCCGACCTCGTCGAACGCCTCCGCGCCGGCCTGCCGATCGCCCCCGTCGACGAGACCACGTACTACCAGGGCGGCGACACCGGCTACCTCACCTACCCGACCTACCAGCACACGGCCTGACGCCCACGTGGCGGCTCACGCCTCCGCGAGGTGTCCCACAGGGCGAACGTTGCCTGATGTGCGAGCACCCGCTGACAGAGCGGTTCGCGGACGAGAGGGCGTAGGCGCGCGGCGGTGCTGGAGGAGATGGAGGAGCGCGGGCCCTCAGCTGTCGCCTCCTGGAGCAGCCCCGCGCACACGGGAAGAAGCGCGGCCGTCGTAGAGCGGATCGCTCAGCCGCTCACCTGCCGTGCCGGAGGTTCCTCTTTCCGCTCTGTCGGGGGCTCCTCCCGGTATCCGTCGGCCTGGATGGTGAACAGCCGGGCGTAAGTGCCGTCGTCGGCCATCAGCTTGTTGTGGGTGCCTTCCTCGGTGATCCGGCCCTCGCAGAGCACCACGATCCGGTCGGCGTCACGGACCGCGCCGAGCCGATGCGAGATCAGCAGACTGGTCCGGCCGGCCCGGTAGCGGGTGAGCCGCAGGTGGAGATCGTGTTCGGCCTCCGCGTCCAGTCCGGAACTCGGCTCGTCGAGGATCAGCAGATCGGGGGACTTCCGCAGGAACGCCCGGGCCAGGGCGAGCCGTTGCCACTGCCCGCCGGAGAGCAGCGCACCCGTGCCGGGGTCGTGGCCGTTGGTGAAGATCCTGCTCAGCAGGGTGTCAAAGCCGCGCGGCAACGCGTCGAGCGTCCGGTCGACGCCGGCCTGCCGGGCCGCTGCCCGCAGCCGGGGCCGGTCGTCGAGCGCCCGGACATCGCCGACGGCGATGTTCTCGGCGGCGGTCAGGTCATAGTGCATGTAGTCCTGGAACACCGCGCCGAGTCGGCGGCGCAGCTCCTGGGCGGGGACCTGGCGGATGTCGACGCCGTCCCACAGCACGGCGCCGCGAGTCGGCTCGTAGAACCGGCACAGCAGTTTGACGAGGGTGCTCTTGCCCGCTCCGTTGGATCCGACAAGGGCGACGGCTCGGCCGTGTGGGATGAAGAGATTCACCCCGCGCAGCACCCAGGGATGGTGGTCGTCGTAACGGAACCACACGTCCCGGAACTCGATGCCCTCCCGCAGCTCCGGCAGCTCCCGCTGCCGCTGGGGCCGCGGCTCCGGCAGCCGGTGGGAGATGACGTGCGCGCCGTCCGGCAGTACCGCAGGGTCCGGGTCGGCGCCGACGACGGCGAGGTAGTGGCGCATCATCAGCAGCAGATGGTGCAGGTCGGCCAGGGACCGGACGAGGCCGGACAGAGCGGCTTGGATACCGGCGACCCCGGCGACGAACATCGAGACGTCACCGACCGTCAGCTCCCCACGCCGGGCCGCGAGTGCCGCCCAGACCAGTCCGGCGCCGCCGACCAGCGCACCGAGCAGGGCCAGACCGCCCTGCGTCGCCAGTTCCCGCCGGTCCACCGCCCGGCGCTCGGCGTCCGCGGCGCGCCGTTCGGTGAGCATCCGGTCCCGGAAGAATCCGCCGGCGTCGAAGAGCCGGATCTCTTTGGCGGCGTCCAGGCTGGACAGCAGCAGCTGATAAAAGACCTCCTTGCGCTGTGCCGCGTTGATGCGCCAGTCGCTCAACGCCCGGCGGCGGGAGAGCCGGAGCTCGGCCAGCAATACCGGCAGCGTGGCGGCCAGCACCACAACGGTCATCGCCGGACTCACCACCCACAGGGCACCGACGAAGCCGGCCGTCGTGAGGACGCCGCCGAGGATCCGCAGCCCGGACTGGACGGTGCCGCCGATCGCCTGGGTGCCCGCGGACTGGGCCATCCTCAGCCGGTCCTGGAAAGCGGGGTTCTCCAACTGGGCCAGTCCACCGAAGGAGTTGACCACCGTGAAGAGCAGGTCCAGTGCCGTCAGACTCGCAGCCCGGCCCAGGTGGTTGCCCGCGTACGAGGTGAGGGGCGGCAGCAGCGCCGAGGTCAGGCCGAGCCCGGCGAGTGCTATGGCGAGTCCGGGAAGTGCGGCGCCGTCCACCCCGACCAAGCAGTCCAGGACGAGCCGGGTCACCCAGGCCATGGCGACCGGCACCCCGGCGGCCGCCACGGTGAGAGCCACCAGGGCCGCCATGCCTCCACGCGCCGCGCGCCAGGCCGAGGTAACGGCCCCGTGAGCAGAGGCGAGCGCTTCCCTCGGACGGAGCCTCTCGTCGGGCTGGATCATGCGGCCTTGACCGGTTCCGTCCGGCGGGGCTCCTCCTCCGCTCGGTGGGGCAGGGTCCGGCCGCTGCTGGCGACCCGCCCACCGCGGCCCATCTCGACGTAGGCGGGCACCCCGGTCAGCGCGAACGCGGCCGTCAGCTCGTCACCAAGGTCGCAGGTCATGACCCGGGCGACCGGCGCCAGCCGCTCCAGGTACTCCCGGACGCCCTTCCCCTCCCCCACGTTCTCCTTGCCCGCATCGCGCACCACTACTGCCAAGACCCGTTCGGGGCCGTACTCGCGGGCCCGCTCGGCCACCAGCGGCAGCAGTTCCTCGCAGGCCGGGCATCCCGGTGCCATGAAGGTGACCAGTTGCCCTTCCGGCAGGTCGTCCCGGGTCAGGCTGCTGCCCTCGGTGTCGGTCGCGGAGAAGGAGCCGACGGTGGCGCCGGCGCCCAGGACCGACTGGGGAACCTCCAGCGCCTTCCCGCCCGCGCCGGCCACCGGCTCTCGCAGGCGCCGCACTATTCCGTAGGTCAGCACCAGGTTGAAGACGCAGAGCAGTCCGACGAGCACGACGCTCGCGATCAGGTAGTTCATGAGGCTTCGCCCTTTCGTATGGCGAGGGACGGCCGTGCGGTGACGATCGGTCCCTGGTGGGGTTCGGCGCGCGGCAGGCGGCGGATGACGACGCCGACGATCTGCTCATCGCGGAAGTAGCCGCAGAAGCGGGAGTCGAGGCTTTCGTCCGGGTTGTCGCCGAGCAGGACGACCCGGCCCTGCGGTACCCGCTTCTCGGGCAGGTCCCGCAGCGCGGGCGCGCCGTCCCGGGGCACCGGGTCTCCCGGCACGGCCGCTGCGCGCTTGATCAGCCAGCGCGACGGACGGATCGCGCCCCAACGCCCGCCGGTGGGCGGTTCGGTGACCACGAGCCGCCCTGCGCTGATCGCGGCGAGCTGCGTGCGGTGGACCAGCACACGGTCGCCGTCGGCAAGTGTGGGCACCATGCTGGAGCCCTCCACCGTCACCACGAGGTAGCGGCTGCGGATCAGTGCGACCGCGATCAGGCAGGCCGTCGGCACGGTCCAGAGGACCGCCGTGGCCGCCGCCCTCATCGGGTCACCTTCGGAGTGGCGTCGACTCGGGTGTCCGTCACCGCGAAGAGATTCGCCAGATCGTCCAGGGTTACCGTGATCAGTGCGAGGACGGCCGCCACACCGACGGTCAGCAGGAGCCGCGCGGACGGCTCGACGCCAATGTGCGGTGTGTTCAGTGCCGCCGCCGTCCCGGCGATCGCCACGGCGACGAGGGCCAGGTTGCGCACCACGTGCCGGGGGGCGAGCCGCTCGTCACCGGTGCCGAAGCAGTGGCAGGCGGTGTTCACCCCGCGGCGCAGCGCCGCGACGAGTCCGGCCGTGAAAGCCAGCAGCAGTACCGCGGCGAGGGCAAAGCCCGCGATGACGGCCGCCGGAACGGCGAGCATGACGACCACCGCCGCCTCGGCCGCAACTACCGTCACGGCGACCGGGGCCGAGTGGCGCCTAAGGGCGGGCGCCAGCCGTCCCACCGCGTCACGGAAGTCCCGGAATGCGGCAGCGCCACGTGACTTGCTGAGGGCAGAGCAGAGGAAGACCAGGCCGAGGAGAACCCGGCCGCCGTCCACCACGTAGTTGACCGAATGATGCACCGGGTTCCCAACCTTCCACTACGGCGGGGCGTCTGCGATGACGGACGCCCCGGCAGCCAGGCGCGCGGGTGATCCGTGTCCCGCCCGGGAGTGCCGAGCCGGACACGGACCGCCTGTCCCCGGGGTCTGTCGGCAGCCCGGGGTGTCACGGATCGACTGCCGTGCGGTCAGCAGCCCCCGCAGGTGATGCGCTGCCGGTCATTGCACGGGTCGACCTCGTACAGGCCATGCCGGTTCCTGCCGCAGTAGTTCGTGAAGCAGTCCTCGTACTGCCAGCACGAGAGGGCTGCGGCGGCCTTCTTCGGGGCCACCATGTCCAGCAGCCGGTCGGACAGGGTCTGGAGTCGGATACGCATGAGTGCTCCTGATGTCTGGAGTGGTGCCGAAGGGTGGTGCGGGTGGAGTGCCGACCTCCCCCGTGCCGGGATCGTGCCGGCCGGTCGGCACCACAGAGCATGCTGAGCGGGGCGGGGGCAGACAACGGATCTCCGCTGTCCCGGACAGGAGCCGGGCTGTCCGGGCAGGTCAGGCCCTTGTCCGGGAGGTGTCCCGGACAACGGGAATTGGCGGGATCGACCACTGTGCACGGTGTCATGGCCCAGCAAAGATGGTGGGCATGGGAAGGCACGGGGGTTTATCGCCGGACGACATCTGTGATGTGGCCGGAGTCATCGAGGCGATGCAGCGGCTCAAGGAGCGCTCGGGGCTGACCTTCCGCGAGCTGGAAGAGCGGGCCGCGAGGGGCGGTGATGTACTGGCGCGCAGCACACTGGCCGACGTACTGCGACGGCGCAAACTGCCGCGCCCCGAAGTCCTTGCCGCGTTCGTCCGCGCGTGCGGGGAAGGGGACCGGGTCGATGCGTGGCTGGAGGCGCGGGAACGCATCGCGGCACAGGCCGCCGTCGGGGCCACCGATACCGCACCCGGCGCGCGAGCCGGACGCGAAGCTCCGGCCACGGGAGACGAATCCCGAGCGGGAACCGCAAGCCAAGTCCCGACGGGAGCCGGCAGCGCGCCGCTCGCCGGAGCCGGGCTCGGATCCGGTGGCGTGGACGGAACCGGCGTCACGGCCGAAGGGCAGGCAGCGTCCAGTGACCCGCAAGCACGCCGGTCGGCACGCCGTACGATCGCGCTCGCTGCCGTACTCATCGCTCCGCTGCTCGCCCTGGGCGCCTGGTGGCTGCTCCCGGACGGCTCCGGCAGCCCGGACACCTCCAGCACCCCGGTCGACGGCTGGGTCACCATCCGCCCCGCCCGCACGCCCGCCCTCTGCCTGACCGACGGTCGTGACCGGGGCGGAGCCTATGCGAGCGCCGTCGCTGTCCAACTCCCCTGCGCCCAGGCCACCGTGCCGCGCACCTACCTTGAGCCGGCCGGCGAGGGCCTCTACCGCATCCAGTGGCATCATCCCCAAAACGGGAAAGGCTGCCTGACGGTCATGAGCACCGGCCCGGTAAAGGACATGCTTGAGCCCCGGAACGACTGTGGCCAGGCAACCCTGTTCCGCGTGGAAGCCACCGCAGCTGAGAGCGCCAAGGGTTTCCGACTTCGCCCGACCAACAGCAGCAGGTGCATCGGCATCGCCGACAACCACACCACCGCGGGAGCCGAAGCGATCGAAGAACGCTGTACCGACGCGGCCGACCAGCGGTTTCTGATCCGGACGGGCTGATCCCGCACTGCGTCCGACTGCGTCAGCAGCCACCTGGCCGGCGGCCTCCTTGAGCGACGCGCCATCGGCCCGCCCGGCGAGTGCGAGCCCGACGCGGCCAGGGTAATTCGGCCACCTGCGCAGGCAGCCGACGTACGAAGGATCACTCGTCATCGTGCGGGCGACCCCGTAACAGGAAGAGGGAGACCACGAGGGCAGTTCCCGACCGCCGGACTCGTCTGGGGAAACCGCACCGGTCCTGGGTCAGGTACTCGATGCCGCGCAGCCACTTCGGTCCCTTGTAGCCGTAGAGGTGCGGGACGACCAAGCGCATCGGGGAACCGTGCTCCGCGGTGAGCGGCTCACCGCTGTGGTGGGTGGCCATGAGCGTCCGGTCCGAGACGAAGTCCGACAGGCGGAGGTTGGCGCTGTGTCCGTACCCTCCTCGAAGGTCCAGGGGCCCGCACCGGAGTCCCGCCACGCCCGCTGACTGAGTGTTTGGCCCGGTGTAGCCGTCGTCAGTCCGTCAGTCGTGTTCTTCAGCGCTCGCTGCGGTCGAGGGCGGCGACCTCACGTACGGCATTGGCGACGGCGCGGAAGTCCTTACGCAGGATCGCACCGTGGTTGCTGGGGACCTTCGCGCTGATTTGGATGTTCGGGTTCCGTTCGGTCACCGCGGGGAGGCTGGTGCGTATCTGTTCGTGCCCAGCCTGGCTGCCGAAGGACTCCCCCGATGCCACCACATACCGCGCCGGGACGGTGATGTCGTCAAGAACGGGGCCCAGCTCGCGTACGCGGGCGAGCTTGCCGAGCTCGATGTTGCTGTTCGCCATCTGTTCGGCGTTCATCCGCGGGGTCAGACCCGTCGGGCGCAGCAGCGGCATGAACCAGCCCCACCGCCGAAACGCTTTCCGGATCCCTTCGAATCGGTTAAGGAAGCACCGTTGTCTGTCATGTTTCCACCTGGTTGAGTGAGTGCGTCTGGTTCGACTTCTCCGGGCCCGACCCGGCCGCCGGAGACCTGCTCTCCAGGGGCGTTGCCGGCGTTGGCGTGGCCGAGTCAGGTCTCGCCGGCCTGCTCGACCACCTCGGTGGACGGGACCCGTGGCGGCTTCTGGTGGCCGGTCGGCCCGTGTCCATTCGCGCTGCGCCGAGGCGAACGAACCGCGCGTGCGGGCTACGCCCACGGACATGAGGCGACAGGTCTTACTTCTCGGCCGTGCCGGGTTCCCCGCTGATGGACTCCTGATAGACGTCCGCATAGGTGCGTGAGCCCTTGATCAGGTCGTCGCAGAACGCGGCGACGTCGTTGCCGATGAGTTCCAAGACCCCCTTTCCCGCGGCGACACCCTCCTCGAAGAAGTCGACGATCCCGGGGAGCAGGGGCCCGTCAGGCAGGTCGATCGGTCCGACCTTGAACAGGTACCTCTGCATCTCCTTGTAGACGATCTGGTAGTCCGGCGGGAGCGCCTTGACCCTAGCCATGTGCGTCCGCCACTGCTTCTTGCCCTCGATGATGTCTTGGATGCTCACGTCAGCCTCCCAGCCGGCTCAATTTCCTTGCGACGTTCCTGTTCAACTGCTCGCGCCACCGGTCGCGATAGGTTCGAGCCCCTTCTCCACCGGCCAGCGCCGTGCAAAAGCCCCGGATGTCGTCGCCGAGCACCTCGTGGACGCCCTGCCCGTCCGCCGCTGTTTCTTCGAGCAGCCCCAGGGCGGCGTCGAGGATCGGCATCAGGTTGCGGCCGGTGAAGCCCCCATAGGGAAAGAGGTGGCCCTTGATCTGTTCCCATGCCGCCCGGTAGTCGTCTGGCAGGGCCTCGGCCCGAGCCTCGAACGCCTTCCATTCCCTGGTGAGATCGCTGCCTGTGATGGTCTCCCAGAAGTTCATCTCCCGCCCTCCTTGAGCCTGTCGATGCGTGATGAGACGTACTGCCATTTCGCCCAGAACTTCGCGAGTTCCTCGCGGCCGGCGTCGTTGAGCGCGTAGAACTTGCGCGGCGGGCCGACCCCGGACGGTCGTTTCGTCACCTGGACGAGTCCGTTCCTCTCCAGTCGCAGCAAGATGGTGTACACCGTCCCCTCGACGACGTCGGCGAAGCCGAGCTCGTTCAACTGACGCGTGATGGCGTACCCGTAGGTTTCCTCGCTGCCGATGATTTCGAGCACGCACCCTTCGAGCGTGCCCTTCAGCATCTCCGTCAGATCGTCCATCGCGAGCCCTCCTCAGCCTCTCGGTACTGCGTGCTACCGAGTACCACTATACGGTACCACCGAGTAGTAGAGGATGTCAGCAATCGGCCACCGCGGACCGCACTTTGCGATCCGCGAAGCGAAGGAAGACTTCCGCGCACCGCGAGGTGCACCACGAGGTGCGCGTCGGCAGCATCTCCGGTGGGCGCCCTGCCCGCGGGCCGGGGACCGATCCGCGAGGGGCCGGGCTTCACAGCGGAGGGCCGCTCGATCGCCGTCCTCGACCAAGCTTGTCGACGCATCGGCATCCGGGGCTGCCGGCCTTCCGGCGAGGGCGACTCGCAGTAGCAGGAGACCGTGTAGGAAAGACGGGGATTGCGGTACGGCAACCTCCACGAACAGCACCGGCACACCCTCACCGGGCGTGTGAGGACCAGGTCCGCGCGGGGGCTGTTGTTGCCGAGCGAGCTCAGCGTTCCGGAGACCGGCAGCAGCGTCTCCGACGCCCACGAACCGATCGCCCGAGCCTCTGTGGCCCATCCGGCACGGCCGGTCCGGCCGCATCGGGCTCACCGCCCACCGCCCACCGCCGGGCCGACGAGTGGGGCGCGGTGCCCGGGGTGCCTTTGCGGGGCGGACGAGGCCGGACCTGCGGCGAGGTGGTGCTGCCGCCCGGATCACGACCGGTGAAGCCTCGGCCTGCCTCCTCCTGTGGCTCGCGCGCCGCCACCACGCCCCAGCGCCGACGCGTGTGCGGAAACGCTTGCCGCACCCGAGGGCATCCGGCAACGAGCCACACCGACCCCACGCTGCTCGGAGCGCCTGGAGCCCTACGGGTGTAAGGAGGAGATATGCGCGTCCGGCATGCCCCTCCCGGCTCCAGGAGATCCTGGCAGCCGAGCACCGGTTTGATCGCCATCCCGCTCGCGATCATCGCGGCGGTCACGGTGATCGACATCAACATTCCGGAGGCCGTCCACCTGGGCCCGTTCCTGGTGGCCGCGCCCGCGCTCACCGCTTCCTTCGCCGGCCCGGGCGTCACCGCCTCCATCGGGGCGCTCGCCGTAGCGGCGCAAGTACTCATCGGGCACCTGCACGGCGGCCTGCTCACCGCGAACCACCTGGCTCAGATCGCCGCCCTGTTCCTGATCTCAGCACTGGTGACGATCTTCTGCTATCTACGCGACAGGCGTGAGCGGACGCTCGAAGAGGTACGGGCCGTGGCGACCATGGCACAGCGGGTACTGGTGCGGCCGCTGCCCCGCAAGATCGGAGGGCTGCGGATCGCTTCCGTGTACATCGCGGCCGAGTCCGAGGCCCTGATCGGCGGTGATCTGTACGCGGCGGTGCCCTCCCCTGGTGCCACCCGCCTGGTCGTCGGCGACGTCCGCGGCAGAGGCTTGCCGGCCGTGGACGAGGCCGCGTCGGTACTCGGGGCCTTCCGGGGCTCCGCCTACCGCGAGCTTTCGCTGCCCGGGATCGTGGCGCACCTGGGAAACGCCGCGTACTGGAACACGAGCCACCGCGTCGACGGAGGTCCCGACGCCGAAGAGTCGTTCACGACCGCGCTGGTACTGGACATCCACGATGACGGCCCCTTCATCGGGCTCGTGAACTGCGGTCACCCCCCGCCACTGCTGCTACGTGACGGCAAGGTCCGGCCTCTGGAAGCCGACGAGCCCGCCCTCCCCCTCGGCCTCACCGCCCCCTCGGCGAGCGACTACAAGGTGGAAACCTTCTCGTTCGAGCTCGGCGACCTGCTGTTGCTGTACACCGACGGGGTCATCGAAGCCCGGGACCGGAGCGGCGCCTTCTACCCTCTGGCCGATCGGGTCGCCTCCTGCCACGCGACCGCCCCCGACGCCCTCGTACGCCACCTCCACGACGACCTGCTCCGTCATGCAGGCGGAAACCTCGGCGACGACGCAGTCATCATCGCGATCGCCAAGAGCTCCTGAACGCGGGAAACCACCGGCAGGACGTGACTGCGAAGCCGGCTCATGGTCGCCCCGGCCGTCCCAGCCGCCCCGGCCGCCCCGGCGTTGGGCGCGCACGGCGCTGGACGGCCATCGAAGACAGGCAGCTCGCGACGTAGGTTCCGGAAACCCGTTGACTCCGGCATTCACGTGCATAGCCCACTTCTGTGACCCGGCCGGAGTGCGTGACCGCGCCCGACGGTGCGGAGAACTGAACACTCAGATGCCATAGGTCTCAGGGAAGGCATGAACACCATGGCAGCATTTCCGACCCCCGGCTCACGGCGCCGAATACTTCGCACACACGTCATCGCGGCCGGGTGCGTCATGGCCGTGTGCACATCCGTGGCGGTCCCCGCCGTCGCGGACGGGGGCACGACCACAGCCACGGCCAAACCCACCATCGTGCTCGTGCACGGGGCGTTCGCGGACGCCTCCAGCTGGAACGGTGTTGTCGAGCGGCTCGAACGTCGTGGTTACGCCGTCATGGCCCCCGCCACCCCACTACGCGGGCTGTACAACGACTCCTCCCCACGAGGGCTCATGGCGGTGACCCAACGGCCCGTGGCGACGACCGCGTTCTCGGAGAAGGCCAAGGTGGCGGCCTGGAGACACCTCCCGTCGTGGTTCCTCGTCGCGAAGCAGGACAAGACCATCAACCCCGACCAGGAACGCTTCGAGGCGAAGCGTGCGGGTTCACACACGGTGGAGATCGACTCCTCCCACGTGGCCATGACCTCCCACCCCGAAGCGGTCACCGACCTCATCCTCCAAGCCGCCACTGCGACGGTCCGTCCGGCCCTCGATGCCCGCCACGGGGGCCACCCATGACGCCCGGACCGAGACCGCGCTCACCGGCATCGCCGCCGCCTCGTTGATCGCGGGCGCAGGAGCAGTTCTCCTGAGCCGTCGGCTAAGACGCTCCACGCCTTGACGGCGCCTCAGGACGGCTCCCCACATCGTGGTGTGCACCACGGAGAGTCGAACGCGGATGCGGTCCATGACGGCCTCGTCGCCCGCCTGGCCTGCGGTGACGGTCAGGGCAACCCCGTCGCGGGCCAGATCAGTTGGTCGCCGTTCGCCGGTCGCCTACCGCGGCCGCCACCGTCAGAGCGGTCCCGGCGACGATCGGCACGATCATCGCGGCGAACAGCCAGCCCGGCACGTGTGGATCTGGCGCCGAGCGCCACAGCACTCCGCAGCTGATCAGGAATGAAATACCGACGCAAGCGTTGAACACCAACAAGGCCCGGGCGATACGGATTGCCGAGGCGCGGGTGCGAGGCCGGTTGACCAACGACGTCGCATTCCCGCCGGCGAATCGTGCCGCGCCTGCGTCCGGCAGCTCGGCGAGCGGGGTCACCCGGAGCGTCAGCTCCGCGCAGGCAGTCAGGATCGCCGTCACCCCGATGTAGACGAAAACGAGTAAAAACGCGCCCCCAATGGACCGATCCGTCCAAGCGTCCACGCCATCGATGCCGATGTGCTCAGGTATTCGGCTCGGCAGGTGGGGGTAGCGGACGATGCCCCAAACGGACAGTGTGGCAAGCAGGACAGAGCTGGGGAGTAACCACAGTCGTATGCGTGAGGAGAAGACCATGACGCCGATTGTCTGGTGAAGTTGCGGAGGTGTGAAGCACCCATCTGCGCGCCGGTCGACCAGGCCGTCCGGGCCAGCAAGCATCCCCTGATCGTCGACCGGCACGGAACGCCGCTCGCGGTGTCGCTCCCCGGAGGAAACCGCCATGGCGTCATCGGCGACGTGACCGCGACCGACCACTGGGCCACTCGTGTCCTGCGCAGCTCACTGCTTGAGGCCGCCCCCGACCAGGCTCAGCGCGCCACCCGACTGGCTGATGACGACGCCTGTGCTACCGCACCACAGTCCGCAACGCCATTGGTCGATCTCACGGTGGACTGGAAGGCCAGGAGAGAATTCGCTCGCATATTCGATTATGGCTCTTGCGCGGCGCGGCGAGCGAGGACGGCCTGGGTATGGCATCGCCGGTGGCCTCGCAGTTTCCGCCGACCCTGACGGAGCCGTGCGGAACAGGTGTGACACCGCCAAGCCGGCTGGCCGGGTTCCCCCGACAGGCGGCCGGCTCTGATCCTTCAGAGCGCTATGTTCTCTTTGCGTAGATATTCTGTGCAGTGTGATCGAGTCTGGACGACCGCGGCTCCGTCGTCGCCACGGCCGGTGGCTTGTGCGGCTGTCGCCGGTGATCCTGACCGTCGTCATCGCCGGGCTGGCCTACGCCACTCCCCCTGAAGTGGCCTTCAGTCGTCTCCTGCCCGCGGCGCCGGCTCTCGCCGCCGCCATGTGGCCGGTGCTCCCGACCGTCCTGCTGGGGACGGTCTGCCTCTTTCTGATGATTGGGCTCAGCCTCGTGTTCCCCGGTCTGGGGATGTGGTGGACGGCTGCGGGGATCATCGCGGTCACCGTGGCGGCCGCGTACGGAAGTCATGTCCGGCTCCAGCGGGAGCGGACCCTCTTTCAGGTGCGGCTCGTCGCCGACGCGGCACAGCAGGTGGTGCTGAGTCCGATGCCGCGCCGCTTCGGGAGCGTCGAGATCGAGTCGCTGTATCTCGCGGCCGCGGCGGAGGCCCGTATCGGCGGGGACTTCTATGAGGTGGTCGACACGCGATACGGGGTCAGGCTGCTCATCGGTGATGTGCGGGGCAAGGGTCTGCCGGCGGTGGGGGCGGCCGCGGCGATCGTCAACTCGTTCCGGGAGGCGGCCTACGGTGAGGCCGACATGGTCAGCGTCGCGCGCCGGCTGGACGCCAGCAGCACCCGTTACAACGCCGCCTTTCCCCCCGAGGGGCCGATGGAGCGGTTCGCCACCGCCCTTCTTGTCGAGATCCCGCACGGCGACAGGCGTATCGAGATCCTCAACTGCGGACACCCGCCACCGCTGCTCCTGAACGGCGGGGAAGTCCGTGCCCTCGAGCCCACCACTCCCTCGCCGCTGCTCAATCTCGCGGAGCTGATCGGCGATCACTACACCATCGACACCTTCGACTTCGCCCCCGGCGACCTGCTGCTGCTCTATACCGACGGGATCGCCGAGGCCCGCGCCCGCGACGGCCGGTTCTTCCCGCTGGCGGCCTGGATGCGCCAACAGCCCCCGACGCCGCCCCACGAGCTGCTCACAGCTCTTCACCGCGACCTCCTCCGCTACAGCAGAGGACGCCTTGACGACGACATCGCCGCCCTGGCAGTACGCCTGCGTGAACCCATGGAGTAGGCCCGGGCCGCTTCGCGGCCGTTGAGCGCCGTTGGCCTCGACGGGCCGGCGGCCGACGGCCCGGGGGAGCCGCCCGGGGGTGAGCTCCGCCCCACAGCTGGCCAGGCATTTACTCGTGGGCGCTGATCACGCCGGCGGCGCTGAGCACGATGTATACGCCGTTGGCGTTGACCCCGACGTCGTGCTGATTCGCGTCCAGCGTGGCGGCCACGCCGTCGTGGCCGATGATCTGCGCGCGGTACCGGAGCTCGCTGACCTCCGTGACCTTGGCCGTCCAGCCGCCCGCGAGCTTGAACGTGCCCGGTCCGAGGTGTCCGCCGCCCATCCAGGAGTGGACCTGGCCGTCCAGCGTGAGCGTGACGAACATGTCGTTGGCGTCGAGCCCGGCGTCGTGCCCCTTCGTTTCCAGCGTGGCCAGGACCTCGCCGCGGGCGACGATCTTGGCGCGGTAGTGCTGGTCGCCGAGCTTGTAGATCTCGGCCGTGCTGATGCCGTCCGCCAGGCGCTGGGTGCGGTGCGCGCCGCCCGACCGCTTGGCCGCAGCGCCCGCCTTGACATCGACCTTGGCATCGACCTTGGCGTCCGCAGGGGTGCCGGCTTTGGTGTCGGCCTTGGCGCCGTGGCTCGCCTGGGCTTCGGAGCCCTGCCCCTTGGCGGAGGAGCCCGCGCCACTGGACTCGGCGGCGGCCACGCTCGCGTCCGACTTGCCCGCGGGCTTCGTGCCATCGGCGTCCGAGCCGGAGCATGCGGTCAGGGCAAGGGCGGCGGCCGCGGTCAGGGCCGCGGCGGCAACGCGCAGGGTACGGCGACGAGCGGTGCGGACAGTGGTGCTGGAGCTCATTTCGGGTCCCCCCGGACGGTCGGTGACGTGGTCTCCTCGGTATGTCACCCACTCTGGCCGGGACCACTAGCGCAAGCCTGCCGCGCCGCTAACGTCCGGCTAACACAGCCGTGAGCAGGGGAAAGAGGCAAAGGAGAACCTGAAGAGCCAGGCTGCGGCATCTAGTTGGAAAGCGCACGGCTGCTTGACCTTCCGTCCCACCCCGGGCCACGGACGCGAGCTTTGCGGCCCGTTCGCCGGCTTGGCCCCGCCATGGTGCCCCTACCGCCCGTGAGTTGGGGTCCGGGGAAGTGGTGGCAGCGGCAGGGGAAGGCCCGGCAGGCCGTCGATGCTGGTCGCGATGTGTTCCTTCTTCTGGAAGTACGCGTCGAGTGACTCATCGGTCTCGCGCGCGAAGCGTGACGCGTGCAGCGGGCGGTCTTCGTCGTAGGTCATGAACGGGACGCCGTACCCGCAGGTGTCGCGCATGCTCTCGGCCGTCACGACGATGATCGCTCGCAGGCCGTGTGCGGTCGGGTCGATGTCCGGGAAATGCCCCATCAGCTCGGCCCAACGGGCATCGTCGCGGAAGACCGGCTCTCCGCGACCGTGTATGCGCACGATGTTGGGTGGACCGTCGAAGGCACACCACATCAGGGTGATGCGGCCGTTCTCGCGCAGATGCGCGATGGTCTCGGCGTTGCTGCCGGCGAAATCGAGGTAGGCCACGGTGAGTTCGTCGATCACGGCGAAGGAGCCGTTCAGGCCCTTGGGCGAAAGGTTGACGGTGCCGTCGCCGTCCAGCGGCGCCGTCGCGGTGAAAAAGATGTGCTGAGCCTCGATGAAGGCACGCAGCCTGCCGTCTATCCGCTCGTAGCTCTTCCCCATGGCTCGATTATGGCGGTGTGACCCTGCCTGCGGGAGGGGGCAGGGATCAGCGGCAAGTGAGGTGCGAGGCGCGGAGTTCTCCGGCCAGAGCGGGCGGGCGAGTGCGGTCGGTCGGTCGGTCGGGCATCGTTCCGGTGGATTCACCGTTCAGATCATTACGGCTTCCGGGCAGGTAACCGCGCCCTTACAATGTGCGGTCGACAGGGCGCAGTGTCGGATCTCGGGGCGGGGCTGAAGATTTGGCGACGCAGATTGCACCAGGCATGGTCATCGCCGAGCGGTATGAGCTGGTCGAGCGCCTGGGCCGCGGGGCATGAGCGAGGTGCGGCAGGCCCGGGACCTGAGCCTGAACGTCGATGTGGCCGTCATGGCCTGCCTCGACTTCGTGGCGGATCTGGCGAAGCGCGGGCCCTCCAGTTGACGCAGGGGTGACGCGCAGTGCCCAAGCGCCGCACTCCAGGCCCCAGGCGATCCGTATACCCCCCACCACGCACAACAGTTAGGCGCATCCGTGACACAGCAACCGGCCACCACCCCCTACAACAGCGGCATGTTGAGCAATGACGCGCGTCGTGAGAGTGACCGCTTGGAGTCCATCCAACGCAATGTCGATGCGTTCACCATCGGGATCCTCGATGGCCTTCCCGTCAAGACCTCCTGGAATTGCCTGGAACTGGGTGCAGGCGCCGGCTCCATCGCCTATTGGCTCGCCGAACGCTGCCCGGACGGACGCGTCGTCGGCGTTGATCTCGATACCCGCCACCTCGAAGCGGGCCGGGCCGCGAATCTGGAGATCGAGGAAGCCGACATCACGCGCGAGGGTTACGCGCCCGGCAGCTTCGACCTCATCCACGCCCGCTATGTGTTCTGCCACCTCCCGGAACGCGACGAGATGGTCGCGCGGGTCACCCGCTGGCTCTCCCCCGGCGGCTGGCTCATCATCGAAGAGCCCTTTCACCTGCCGGCCGGCTCTTCCCCTTTCCCCGTGGTCCAGCGCATTCTGGACGCCTATCAGCGCATGTACCACAAGCACGGCGCCGACTTGACCTGGGTCCGCGGCCTACCGGCCCTGATGGCGCGCAACTCATTGACCGAGGTGGCCTTTGCCGGAAACCCCGGCTGCATGGGCGGGCTCGACAAGGACCGCTGGCTCCCACTCGTCACCCAAGCGGCCCCTGGTCTCCTCGCCGACGGTCTGGTCACGGAAGCCGACCTGGCAGAGTTCGCCACCCTTCTGAAGGACCCGGCTTTCATCGATATCCCCCAGATCACCATTTCCGCCTGGGGCCGTCGTCCTGCGGAATGAATCACCACGCCGGCCGGGGCCGGGAACGCCCTGGATCTGGTCGCCGGGTGAGTACCTGGTCGTCCAGTGCGTACTCGTACTTACTCCTTGCCGGTAGCCGCGCCCATCCACCGCGCTTCCCCGCTGACATAGCGTCCCCGTATGCCCGAGGAAACCGCACCGACCGAACCCACCACCACCGCCCCGAACAATTCCGGGGTCGCCTCCTTCGCCTTCAAGGCCATCGGATGCGGTTGCGCCCCGATCGTGGTACTCGTTCTGGTCGTCCTGCTCGCCTCGGGCTCATGGGGGTCGACGGACTTTCCCCGCGTCGCGCCCGAGGACATGGCGAGCCGTGCCTTTCAGCGTTCTCAGGAGGCGTATGACGTCGTGGGGTTCCGGCGCACCGTGAAACCAGGCGTCGAGGACATCGGCGTCAGCACGGAGAACACGCTCAGCTCTTCCTTCTGCCACGACGGGGGTCTCACGGGGCTGGAGGACAAGACCGTCGACGGCGCCTACCAGATGAGCCACCGCTGGGCGCTGGACCACGTCCCCGCGAGCCAGGCCACCTCCGGTCTGCACCGGCTCCACCAGCATCTGAAGGACAAGGGCTGGGAGATCACGTCCTACCGCACGGGCGAGAAGGGCAACTGGGACCTGTTCGCCCAGCGGGACGACGGTGCCGAGCGGATGTCCTTCACCTGGTACCCGGACCGGGAGTACTTCACCGGCGGTGCCGGCGTGCCCTGTGCCTATGACCCCGCGTGGAAGAGCGGGGACGCCGGCCCGACCGGAGATGACCAGATGCCACCGGCCCTCGGACCGGGCAGCGGGACGTAAAGGCGATTCCGCGAGGCCCGGCCCGAGCCACCCGGCGCGGGTCACCCCTCCCCGCCCGCGAGGCCCCGCCCCTCGGCACCTGCCGTAGCACGCCTTGCCGCCGCCCGGGCGAAGAAGGATAAATGTGAATCATGAGCGGATTTTCGGGTCGTTTGCGGCGTTGGCTGCGCCGTGCGCCCGGGCGTTCCGCTTTTCCGGGTGGGGAGCCTGCCGGGAGCGGTGACGGTGACCGTCAGGAGGAGCGTGCTGCGGGGGGCGGAGATCAGCAGCGGGTGCGGCCCTCCTGGTCGACGCGCAGCGTTGCCCGGGAAGTCTTTCTCCTTCAGCTGGTGCTCGTGGTGCTGCTCGTCGCGGCCGCGGTGGTGGCCTTCGTCGTGCAGACCCGGCGGGACACCATGACCGACGCCCGGCACCGGACGCTCGCCGCCGCTGAGTCCTTCGCGCACTCCTGGGGGCTCCAGGAAGCCCTGAACAGCCCTGATCCGACCGCGAAGCTCCAGCCGCTGGCCGAGGAGGCCCGGAAGGCCGCCGGTGTCGATGCCCTCATCGTGTACAAGCTCGACGGGATCACCCTCACCCACAGCGACCCGCGGCAGATCGGCAAGCACGTCATCGGCCCGTATGCGGAGGCCGCCCGGGGCAAACCCTTCACCAGGACCTTCGAGGGGGCCCTGGGCCTCTCCGTGATCTCCGCGGCGCCCGTCAAGGACTCCTCGGGCCGGGTCATCGCCATCGTCGCCGCCCCGGTGACGGTGGAGAAGGTGCAGAAGTCGGTCAACCAGCAGCTGCCGCTCTTTCTGGGTACCGCGGTGGTGGCGCTGGCGCTCGCCGCGGGAGGCGCGGGTCTGGTGAGCCGTCGGCTGAGCCGGCAGACCCATGGTCTGGGCCCGGTCGAGATGACCCGGATGTACGAGCATCACGATGCGGTTCTGCACGCGGTGCGGGAGGGTGTCCTCATCGTCGGCCGCGGCGGGCGGCTGTTGCTGGCCAACGACGAGGCGCGGCGGCTGCTGGACCTGCCGGCGGACGCGGAAGGCCGCCGGGTCGACGACCTGGGGCTGGACCACCGCACCGCCGAACTCCTGGCGTCGGACCGGATCGCCACCGACGAGGTGCACCTGGCCCAGGACAGACTGCTGGCCGTCAACAAACGGTCCACCACCCCCTACGGCGCCCACCAGGCGAGCGTGGTGACCCTGCGCGACACCACCGAGCTGAGGTGGCTGTCGGGGCGCGCCGAGGTGGCGCGGGAGCGGTTGAGGCTCCTCTACGACGCCGGGGTACGGATCGGCTCCACGCTGAATGTCGTGCGCACTGCCGAGGAGCTGGCGCAGGTGGCGGTCCCCCGGTTCGCCGACATCGTCACCGTCGAGCTCCAGGAACCGGTGCTGAAGGGCGAGGAACCGAGCGTGGCGGGCAGCGCGCTGCGCCGTGCGGCCCTCGCCGGTCTGACGCCGGACCATCCGCTCTATCCCGTCGGCGAGCTGCTCACGGTCGTCCCGGGCACCCCGGCGGCGGCGAGTGCGGACCAGGTCAGGTCCATGGTGGAGCCGGATCTGGCCGGCTCTTCCGCCTGGCGGTCCCAGGACCCGGAGCGCGCCCGGCGCATCCTGGATCACGGGGTGCACTCCCTGGCGGTCGTCCCGCTGCGCGCCCGGGGGGTGGTGCTGGGAATGGTGTACTTCTGGCGGTCGGGGAGCTCCCCTCCGTTCGACGACGAGGATCTGTCCTTCGCCGAGGAACTGGCGGGGCGGGCCGCGGTGGGGATCGACAACGCCCGGCGCTTCACCCGCGAGCGCACGATGGCGATGACGCTCCAGCGCAGCCTGATGCCCCGCGGCCTGCCGGACCAGGACGCCCTGGAGGTGGCGCACCGCTATCTTCCGGCCCGGGCGGGAGTGGGCGGGGACTGGTTCGACGTCATCCCGCTGCCCGGCGCACGGGTGGCGCTGGTCGTCGGTGACGTGGTCGGACATGGTCTGCATGCGGCGGCCACCATGGGCCGGCTGCGGATCGCCGTGCACAATTTCTCGGCCCTGGACCTCGCCCCCGACGAACTGCTGGGCCATTTGGACGAGCTGGTGACCCATATCGACGTCCAGGACGAGGACGGCGAGGAAGTGCCGGCGATCACCGGCGCCACCTGTCTCTATGTCATTTATGACTCCGTCTCCGGGCGGGTCAGCGCGGCCACCGCCGGCCATCTGCCGCCGGCCGTGGCCCACCCCGACGGGAGCGTGGAGTTCCTGCACTCACCGGTCTCCCCGCCGCTGGGGCTGGGCACCGGTCTGCCCTTCGAGACGGCTGAACTGTCGCTGCCGGAGGGCTCCCGGCTGGTGCTCTACACGGACGGGCTGGTCGAGAACCGCAGCCGCGACCTGGACGCGGGGCTGGAGGCACTGCGTGCGGCCCTCGCCGGGCCGGACCGTACGCCGGAGGACACCTGCGCCACCGTCATGGAGTCGCTGCTGCCCGCCAGATCCACCGATGACGTCGCGCTGCTGGTGGCCCGGACCAGGCGGCTGGACCCCGCACATGTCGCTGAGTGGGACGTGCCCAGCGACCCCGCGGCGGTGGCCCCGGTCCGTAATGCGTGTGTCCGCCAGTTGGTGGACTGGGGTCTGGAGAGCATCGCCTTCGGTACCGAGCTCATCCTCAGCGAACTCATCACCAACGCCATTCGGCACGGCGCCGAGCCCATCCACGTGCGGCTTCTGCACACCCGCACGCTGATCTGCGAGGTCTCCGACGGCAGCAGCACCTCCCCGCACATCCGCCAGGCGAAGGACACCGACGAAGAGGGCCGCGGGCTCTTCCTGGTGGCGCAGTTCGCCGAACACTGGGGCACCCGCTACTCCCCCAGGGGCAAGACGATCTGGGCCGCTCAGGTGATCGGCCCCGAGACTCTGCCGTCGGCGGAGGAGCCGTCCGAGGACCTCCTCAACCATTGGGAGCAGCGCGGACAGTGGTGAGGCCGTGGCCGCGGCACCCGTCCGGGGACGGGCCTGGGCCCCGTACGGGCGTGGACTCCGTACGGGCGTGGGCCCCGTACGGGCGTGACGCCTGTCGGCCGCCATGACCCGGCCGGGTGACCGTCCTGGCGGAGGGCTGCGCGGGGGCGGAGTACGCTGGTCCGGACCATTGCTGTAGCGGACCGCTCCCCCACCCGGCCCTGCTGGAGGCGTTGTGGCTACACCTCATCGGGTCCGCGCAGGCGCCTTCCTGTGCTGTCTCGGTCTTGCGGCGCTCGGTCTCGGTGCCTGCCAGGAAGAGGGACCCAAGCGGCCGGTCGCGCCCTCCCGGGCCGAGTCCGCTGCCGACGTGGGCGGGCCGGCGGCGCTGGTCAAGGCGGCGAAGCGGGAGGGCAGGCTCAACACGATCGCGCTGCCGCGCCAGTGGGCCGGCTACGGCAGGCTGATCGACGGTTTCGAGAAGAAGTACGGCATCAAGGTCGTCATCGATAACCCGTCCGGCCACAGCCAGCAGGAGATCGAGGCCGTCAAGCGCTACCGGGGCCAGGAGCGCGCCCCGGACGTGCTCGACGTCGGGGATTCCTTCGCCCAGTCCGCGGCGCGGCAGAATCTGCTGGCCCCCTACCGGGTCGCCCAGTTCGACCAGATCCCTCCGGAGCAGAAGGACGCCGAGGCCCGCTGGTACAACAACTACGGCGGCTATGTCTCCATCGGCTGCGACGCCGCCCGCGTCAAGACCTGCCCGGATTCCTTCGCGAATCTGCTCCGGCCGGAGTACAAGGGCCTGGTCTCGATGTACGGCCAACCCACGGACGCGGGCTCGGCCTTCGCCGCCGTGTACGCGGCGGCGCTCGCCAACGGCGGGTCATTCGACAACATCCGGCCGGGCATCGACTTCTTCGCCCGGCTCGACGAAGTCGGCAACTACAACCGAACCGACCCCGACCCGGCGTCCATCGCCAAGGGCAAGACACCGATCAGCATCGAATGGGACTACCTCAACCTGGCGCTCATCGACCAACTCCGCGGTACGGGCGTGGACTGGAAGGTCTCCATTCCCTTCGACGGCAGCTTCTCGCAGTACTACGCACAGGCGATCAACAGGGACGCCCCGCACCCGGCCGCGGCGCGACTGTGGGAGGAGTACCTGTTCAGCCCGGAAGGCCAGAACCTCCGCCTGGTGGACTACGCCCGCCCGGTGCTGCTGGCCGCCATGGCGAAGAACGGCACCCTCGACAAGGCCCTGGCCGCGCGGCTGCCGACGGTCGAGGGCACGCCGCAGTTCCCGGATGAGGCCCAACTGGCCAAGGCTCTGCGTACCGTCCGGAAGAACTGGGCCACGGCCGTCGGCGGCTGATCCGTCAGCGGGGAGGCGGACCTCCGCCCTCCTTTGACCGAAAGAGCACAAAAACCCGGGGAATCAAAATCCCGGCTCGCTACGATCGACGGCATGGCAAAACACCTGTTATTTGTAGCCCTTTTCGGGCACGGACATGTCAATCCCACCCTGCCGCTGGTCGAGGAGCTCGTACGCCGGGGCCACCGAGTGGACTACGCGACCACCGCGGAGCACTCCGAGGCGGTCACCAACGCCGGCGCGCGCTGGGTGGAGCTGAAGCTCCAGTCGCCTGAAATCCTGGTTCCGCCCCGCCGGTTCGGCCTCGAAGAGATCCTCGTCTGGATGCGCGGCATGTTCGCGGAGATGAGTGCGCAGTACCCCGTGCTGCGCGACTACTGCGCCACGGAGTCGCCGGACGCGATCTGTTACGACGCCATGAACTGGCCTGCCAAGGTCGTCGCGGAAAAGCTCGGGCTGCCCGCCGTGCGGTTGGTTCCCAACTTGGCCTCGAACGAGTCGTTCTCGCTGTTCGAGGATGTCTTTGCGGATGCCGACCACGGAAATCCCCTGCTGGGTCTGCTCACCGACTGTGCGGACTTCTCCGCCGAACACGGTGTCACGCTCGCCCCGGAGAGCGTCATGAACGGCACCGAAAATCTGAACCTTGTGTTCATACCCAGGGAATTCCAGCCCGCCGGTGACACCTTCGACGAGCGTTTCCACTTCATCGGCCCCTCCTTGGGCAGCCGGGAGCACGCCGAGCCCTGGTCGCCGGCCGATCCCGAGTCCCCCGTACTGTTCATTTCGCTGGGCACGGTCTTCAACGACCGGCCCGAGTTCTACCGCACCTGCATCGAAGCCTTCCGCGACGGGCCCTACCAAGTGGCCATGACCATCGGCGATCTGGACCGGTCCGCGCTGGGAGACATTCCGCCCACCTTCGACGTCAGGCCGTACTTCCCGCAGCCGGCGGTGCTACGGCATGCCGACGTCTTCGTCTCGCACGCCGGGATGAACTCCACCATGGAGGCCCTGTATTACGGGGTGGGCCTGGTCACCCTTCCGCAGATGACCGAGCAGGCCGCCAATGCCGGGCGCGCGCAGGAACTGGGGCTCGGAGTGCGGCTGGACCCCGCGACGGTCACCGCCGAGTCGTTGCGTGCCGCGGTCACCCGAGTCGCCTCCGACCCGGCTGTGCGCAGCAATCTCGACCGGATGCGCACGGTGGTCAAGAACAGCGGCGGAGCCGCCCGCGGCGCCGAGGTGATCGAGGACTATCTTCGCTGAGGTCCGCCGCATGACGCCGGGGTGCGAGAGCCGCGCTCCGCACCCCGGCGTCCGGGTCTCCCACGGCCTCGGAAGCCTCGCCGGATGCGCCGCCCGGTCACTCCTGCCGCGGTCCGGCAGGGCCGGGGCGGCCCTGCTCAGCGGACCAATGGGGGCTGTCCGGCGGAGCGCCTGGCAAGGTAGAGGTATGTGCGGCCGATTCGTCTCCACCCGCAGCCCGCAAGACCTGGCGGGCGTCTTCGATGTCCCCCGCTGGGATCCCGACCGGGCTCTGGAGCCGAGCTGGAACGTGGCGCCGACGGACGATGTGTGGTCGGTGCTGGAACGGGTCGAGCGGGAGACCGGGGAGATCACGCGACAGCTGCGGCCGCTGCGCTGGGGCCTGGTGCCGTCCTGGGCGAAGAGCCTGAAGACCGGCGCGAAGATGATCAACGCCAGGGTGGAGACCGTCGCGGAGAAGCCGGCCTACCGCCGGGCGTTCGCCAAGCGGCGCTGTCTGCTGCCCGCGGACGGCTTCTACGAGTGGCAGACCGTCGCCGCCACCGAGACCGCCAAGGCCCACAAGCAGCCGTACTTCATCAGCCCCGAAGACAGCCAGGTCATGGCGCTGGCCGGCCTGTACGAGTTCTGGCGTGACCCGGCCGTCGAGGACGACGCCCCGGGGGCATGGTGGGCCACCTGCACGATCATCACCACCGAAGCCACCGACGCCGCCGGCCGCGTCCACCCCCGTATGCCGCTCGCCATCGCCCCCGCCGACTGGAGCGCCTGGCTCGACCCCGCCCACGAAGACCCCGGCGAGCTGCGCGCCCTGCTGACCGCCCCCGCCGCCGGACACCTGGCCGCCCGCGCGGTATCGACCGCGGTCAACGACGTGCGCAACAACGGCCCGCACCTCCTGGCCGAGCCGGCCGACGGCACCGGCAACGCTTGAGCCGGAGCGGTATCCGGGCCGAGCGCGGCGAGTAGTCAGCCTCGGACACCAGGCCGGCACTGAGTACGGGTACTCAGGCCCGTGGCCGACAGGGCTGCGCATACTCACGCCATGCACATGCAATCGCCGGGGTGCCCGGACTGCGGAATACCGCTGGGGGCGCCGCCGCCCGCTCGGTGCACCCGTTGCCGACTGCCCCTGACCGGGCCGGATGCCTTCGCGTTGTGGCAGGTCAGCGGAGAGTTGAGCGCGCTGGACGCACGCCGGCAGTGGCTGGCGCAGCGGCACACCGCGTTGCTGGCCGCGCTGCGGGCACGCCGGGACGCGCCCACGGAGATATGCGTGGCCGCGTCCGCGGGAGCGCCTGGGATCGCTCCCGTGGGCGGGAGCGGCGCGGCGGCGGGCGCCTCGGGGCGGGAGCTCTCCGCGCCGTCCGCCCGGACCGCGCTGCTGATCGTCGGCGGAGTGCTGGTGGTGGTGGCCGCGTTGGTGTTCACCGTGGTGAGCTGGGGCCGGCTGGGTATCGGCGGGCGGGCCGCCGTGCTGCTCGCGCTGACCGCGTGCGCGCTCGCCCTGCCCCGTCCGCTGCGGCGGCGGCAGCTCACGGCCACCGCCGAGGCGTCCGCCGCGGTGGGCCTCGCCCTCGTGCTCCTGGACGGATATGCCGCCCGGCAGGCCGGACTCGGCGGTCTGGACCGCGTCGGGACGGCGTGCTACTGGGCGGTGCTGACCGCGCTGACGGCGGTGGGTGCGGCGCTCTACGGCTGGTGGCAGCGGCTCCGGCTCCCGCTGCCCCTGGGATTCCTGCTGGCACGACTGCCCGGCCTGCTGTGCGCCGCCGCCTTGGGCGGAACGACCGAGGACTACGCGACCGCGGTGATCGCCACGGCCGCGGTGGACTTCGCGGTCCTGTACGCGCTCACCGCACGCGACGCCGCCGGGCAGGCCGGGTTCCGCGAGCGGATGGGTGGCGAACGGGCGGCCACCCTCCTGGTCACGGTGGCCCGGGCGGTCGGCGGCGGATGGGCGTTGCTGGGCGGGGTGCTCGCGGTGGGGTACGCGGTGAGCGCTCCGTCGCCGGCCGAGGTGATGCGGGCCTGGGTACCGCTGGGGCTGCTGATGCTGCTGGGCACGGCGGTGTGCCGCGGCTTCCGCACTCTGCCGTTCGCACTGCGGGCCGGCGGCGAGGGTGCGGCCGTCGTGGCCGTGATCGTGGCCGTCGGCGCGGGCTCGCGGTACGTCACTCCCCCGGGGTGGGCCGTGGCCGGATACGCGGCACCGGCGGCGCTCCTCGCCGCATGGGCCGCGGTGTCCTGCGCGCGGAGCGGCCGGTGGGCGAAGCCTGCGACGGGTGGGCCGTTCGCACCGCCGTCCCGAGCCGCGGCGGCGGTGGGAGAGCTGGCCACCTCCTCAACTGCGCTGCTGCTGACTGGTGTTGTGGTGCTGCCGGAACTCGCGCACGCGGTCGTCCGGCCCGTCGTCCACGGCGTGGCGCTCTGGGGCGGCGGTCACCCGCCGCAGTGGAGCTGGCGGCTCGCGACCGCGCCGCTGGTCGTGCTCTGGTTGTCCGCCGCCGTCCTGGCTGTCATGGCCGGGGTGCGGGCCCGTGCCGTCGATGACGGTGACCGGCGCACGGACCGACTGGCGAACGCGCTGCGCAACGCCCGGGCGCTGACCGCCGTTCCCGCGGTGCTCCTGCTGCCGGTGGCGCTCGGGGTGCCGTACGGGTGGGTGCCGGCGGCCGCCGTCGTCGCGTCCGTCGCCGTCGCCGTGGACCTCGTGCGCCGGCCGGACGCCGCACTCATATCGCGGCTCCTGGTACTGGCCGCCACCGGCGGGCTCGCGCTGCTGTGGTCGTCGGCCGACCGGGCCGCCGTGCTCGCGGTGTGGGGAACCTTCGCCGCGTCGGCCGCCGTCCTCGCCCACGTCCTCTCGGCCACGGCCTCCCCGCCCGCCGTGCGCGCGACGGCGCGGGTCGCGGGTGCCTTCGCCGTCCTCGCCCTGGGGGTCGAGGCGGTCGCGTCCGGGGCCACCGCCGGTCTGCCCGGGCACATCACCGCGTTCGCGGTACTCGCGGTCGCCGGCGCCGCCGCCGGTGCCGCAACGGCCTGGCACCGTGTCCCGGGGCGCGATCAGGTCTCCACGGCCGTCGAAGGCGCCGGGTACGTCCTGGCGGCAATCGCCCTCGCCCTGACGGCACTTCACCCCGACGCGCTGAGTCTCGCTCTCGCCGTGAGCGGGGTCGGGGGCCTGGCCGTCGCGCTGCGGCCGGACCGCCGCCGCGCCGCACTCGCCGGGACCGCCCTGCTCATCGCCTCCTCCTGGGTGCGCCTGGCCCTGGCGGATGTCTCCGCCCCCGAGGCGTACACGCTCCCGGTCACGGCGGCCGCGCTGGTCATCGGCCACCGTCGCCGTACGGGCACGCCGGGCACCGGCTCCTGGGCCGCGTACGGGGCGGGGCTGAGTGCGACCATGCTTCCCGGCGTCGCGGCCATGTGGAGCGATGAGAACTGGGTGCGTCCACTACTACTGGGGGCGGCGGCCCTGCTCGCCACCGTCGTCGGGGTCCGCACGCGTCTCCAGGCACCGCTGGTCGTCGGTGGCGGCGTACTCCTGCTGGTGGGGCTGCACGAACTCGCCCCGACCGTGGTGCAGGTCTTCGGCCTGCTGCCCCGCTGGGTTCCGGTGGCCGCGGCCGGCCTGCTCCTGCTGCTGCTCGGGGCCACCTACGAGAAGCGGATGGACGAGGCCCGGCGGCTGCGTGACACGGTGCGCGGCATGACGTGACGGGCTGCCCGGCCGGGAGGCGGCGCGCTGCCGCCCGGCTCTCAGAGGTGCCAGCTGATCGTCCCGTTCTGGGCGGACAGCACCACCAGCAGCACGAGGTCCACGGTGCCGAACAGCAGGCCCAGGTAGGCGCGCAGGCGCCGGATGGTCCCGCGGTGGAGTGCCGCGGCGCCGAAGAGAAGGGCGCACGGGCCGAAGAAGATGTTGAACACCAGGATGCCCAGCAGGCCGCAGACGAACGCGGCGACCGCCATGCGGTCGGCCTGAGGGTGCGGTCCGGTCTTCAGGGGGATCCGGGCGGAGGTCATCGGCCGGCTCCCTTCGTCGTGCGGGCGGCCTTCCGGCGCTCCTTGGTGAAGAAGAACACCAGCCAGGCCGCGATGGCGATTCCGGCGGCGACGGTGACGGGCACCGGGACATGCGCCGCGGTCCCCAGCAGTGCGCCGAACAGGAACAGGGCTACGACCAAGAAAAGCATGCTCCGCCTTTCCGTATCGGGTACGGCAGGGAGCCGGCACGTCGGGTTGCCGACGCGTTCGAGGCTCCGGTGACGGCACCAACTGCGCCCTTGAAGCGGTGCTTTGCCCCGCGTACCCGGATCGCCGGCTTCTAACAGGGGCCGCCCTTGGCGCTCTCCCGCCCGGGCGGCCGGTCTCCGGGTCTGCCGAACCAGTCGACGCAGAGCACCAGCGAGTCGTCCAGCGGTTCCGCGGTACGGAAGTCGGCCAGGTCACGCAGTACGGCGCGGGGCACGGCGGCGGCCGGGAGCAGTCGGCCGGCGTGGATGGCCCGGGCCAGGGCGCGCTCCGCGTACGCCTCCCCCTGCGGCGACCGCGCCGCGTACACCCCGTCGCTGACGACGACCAGCCGGTCCCCGGACAGCACCTCGAATTCCTGCGCCTTGTAGTGCGTCTCCTCGAACATGCCGAGCGGCATCTGCGGATCGAGTTCTATGCGCTCGATCGCTCTGCCCCGCATCCGCCACAGCTGGGGCGAGCCGGCGTCCACGGCCTGGACCCGGCCCGTCGCGAAGTCGAAGCGCAGCAGCAGGGTGCTGACGTAGGCGGCTCCCCGGTATTGGGCGTAGAGGGCCTGGTCGGCCAGTGCGGCCTGGTCCTCGATGCTGATACCGGCCCGGCGGGCGTTGCGCAGCGCGTTGACGGCGAGGTGGGTGAGCATCGAGGCATTGACGCCGGTGCCCATGCCGTCGGTGACGGTGAGGGTCAGCTCGTCGGCGTCCGAGGCCCAGTCGTAGTTGTCGCCGTGGGTGTCGTGGGCGGGTTCGAGCTGGGCGCCGAGGGCGTACTCGTCGGCCGAACAGGCCCGGGCCGGGAGGAGGTGCCACTGCATCTCGGCGGCCAGGGTGAACCGGCCGATGCGTCGCGCCCGCTGGTAGACGTCGGTGTCCCGCTCGGCCACCAGGAGTTCGTGGCCGAGCAGACCGGCCGCGTGGACCAGGTCGTGGACGGCGTCCGGAACGGACCGCTCGGCGGGCAGCCGTACCGTGAGCAGGCCGGTGCGCTCCCCGCGGACGGTCACCGGGAGATGGTGCTCGACGATGTCTCCGTGCCGGGTCTGCTGGTGGGGCTGCCGGCCGTCGAACGCTCTGCCCTGGGCGCTGTTGGCGACCGGGACCGGCGCGGCCGCCGCCCCCACCGCGCCGAAGGGAGTGAGGACCGTGGCCCCGTGGTCCGCGAGCAGCAACTCCACGGAGAGCGCTCCGTAGCGTTCGGCGAGCACGTCACGAAGCGTGTCCACCAGAGCGTGCGGGGCCGACGCCCGCACCGCTCGTTCTACCTCACGACGCTGAGTCACGGTCTCTCAAACATTCTTCGTCCGTGGACGAGGGCAAAGGAAGGCGGGGCTGACGGGACCGCGCCGCAGGAGGGAACAGAGTGATCGGGTGTGTCCCGTTACCGTGGCCGGCCGGGCCGCCGCGAACGCGGAAGGGTGGTTGTCCCCTGCACCGTTGAACCGGTGGCGGCGCATACGGCGACACGCCCCAGGGGTGCGTAAGGAGTTCCCCCGCCAGGAGGGGGCCTCGTCGTCACGGCCGCGTTCCCTTCCGGTGCGCGGCGGGCGTGGGGTGGTGGCGGGGCTCGGTGCGATTCACGCGGCGGCCTCCTCCCCTCACATATGAGGGTGACCGCCCACGCATCGTCGGCGGCCACGCTCATGTTCTGACAGCGTGCAGCGGATCTCAGGCCGCTTTCGTCCCAAGCCACGCCAGGCGCAGCCGCCTTGTTCTGTGACGAGAACAGATTGTTGCCTTATGGCGAATGTTGTCAAACGGCAACTATCGCTTCTATCCTGGTCCGAGCTGGTTCCTTGGTCGTGTGACACGCCCGGGCCGCTGCATGCGCCAACCGTCAGCCCCTACAGCGAGGTTCACCGTGCCCCAGCCCAGCGGAGGCCGACCGATAGCGGGAGAGACGACCGTGCGGCAGGAGCGTGGCGCTCTTGTCGTCGCCGTCACGGGACCCCTCGATCTCGACAGCGTCGCGCCGCTGGAAGAGATCCTGCGGAAGGCGGCCGAGGACGGCGTCGCCCGGGTCGTCGTCGACCTGTCAGCGGCCACCTTCGCCGACTCCACCACCGTCAATGTCCTGCTCCAGGCGCACAGCGCACTGGGCCCGGCGCTGCGCCTCGCGGCCCCCTCCGCCGCTCTGGAGCGGCTGTTCACCCTCACCGGGCTCGACACCGTACTGCCGCTCCACGCGTCCGTGGCGACGGCCCTCGACGCCGGGCCGGCCGCTCCCCTCGGAGCCGACGGCGGCGACCGCTAGCCCTTCAGCGGTGTGTTCAGCGCGCCAGCGCGGCCTGTACCGTCTTGCCGCCGCCGGAGCCCGGGAGGATCGCGACGTCGAGGGCCAGCGCGTGCACCATGGGCCAGCCGAAGCCGCCGTGGTTGCCGGAGAGGTCGGGGTCGCGCTGCTGCGGATGTGTGGGGCTGGGGTCCTCGACGCACACCTCGATCCGCTCGTGGTCCGCGCGAAGGTGCAGGGCCGTGACGGCGCCGGCGTGCCGGAGCGCGTTGGCGACCAGCTCGGACACCAGGAGCAGCAGGTTCTCGGTGGTCAGTGCGGATGGCTCGGGGCGGAGCCGGGCGGCGAAGCTCCGGGCGAAATCGCGGGCGTCCGCCGCGGAGCCCGGCCGACAGACACACTGCCTCGGCTGTATCGGATGATCCTCAATCACTAGCCGGCGTTGCATGGCGTTCTCCCCCCGCTCGTAGGGTCCCGTTCGCGGCGGCTGTCCGAGACGCGTCTACCCAGACAGTTGGTCGCGAAAAGGGCCTCTTCGGCCCGCGGTGGAGTGCGGTGCTCACGGCTGCCCTGCCAACGGGCGCCTGGCCTGCGGGATTTGTGTCCGGCGGACGGCCAGGGCGAGCGTGTCGTCCGGGTGCAGGATGACGGTGTGCATGTCCTCCGCGACGGCGCCGGGGATCTCCCGCACCGGGCGTCCGGCATGGGCCTGGGCGGTCTTGACGAGGCGCGCCTCGCCCTCGATGGGGTCCCGCCGGCTCTCGGTCAGGCCGTCGGTGTAGAGCATGAGGAGATCGCCCTCGTGCAAAGTGTCCGCCAGCACGGACTCGCTCCCGGGAAGCGGGAACCCGATGCCCCGGCCGCGGACCTCCAGGTAGTCGGCGCTCCCGTCGGCGCGGACGACCAGAGCCGGCGGGTGGCTGCCGTTGGCCAGACGCAGTGCGCCGGTCCCGGGGTGGATCCGGGCCAGCAGGACGGTGGCCATGATGTCGGGGTCGAACGGCGCGAGGATGTCATGGGTACGGGCCACGATGGATTCCAGCGGATGGCCTTCGAGGGCCAGGGTGCGCACGGCGTGCGTGACGTTGAGCGCGCTGCGGGTACTGCGCACGCCGTGGCCCAGCGCGTCCACGACCGTGATGTGCACCGTGCCGTCGGGAAGCAGCAGCCAGTCGTAGAAGTCACCCCCGGTGGGTGCGTCCGTATCGGCCGGCGCGTAGTGCACGGCGAGCTCCATCCCGTCGACGGCGATCGGCGGGGGCCGTAGCGCGTCCTCCAGTTCGCGCAGGATCTGGCCGTGCGCCCGGCGCAACTGCTCGTCCCGCTCCTCCAGTTGGACGTAGAGGGCGAGCACGCCGCTGTTGGTCTCGGCGAGTTCGTCCTTGAGCCGGTGCAGTTCGGTGCTGAGGGTCTCGGCGCGGGAGAGCGCGACAGCGAGATCACTTTCGAGCGCCGCGATCTCCGCCTCGTACGCCTCGGCGGCCGCCACCTCGCGGGTACGGGCCGGCGCGGCTCCCCGGGGCGCGGGCGGCACGGCGGAGGGCGGCGGGCCCTCCCCTTCGGTGAGCGGGAGGTGCCAGGCAACGGTGCCCTCCGGCGTGGTCCGCCCGGGCAGCGGCAGGTCGGCCGGGCTCGGTGACGCCGCGGTCGGTCCGGCGTGCAGCGTGACGGCCAGCAGGGTTTGTCCGCCGGGCGCGGTGCGCTCAACGGCCTCCAGGCGGACGGGGCCGCCGGCGTCGAGGGCGGCCGTGGCCATCCGGGCAACGGAGAGCAGCAGCCGCGCCCCGTTGTGGGACGGAAGCCGGTGCGCCTCGCAGATTCCCCGGACGGCGCGGCGCAGGCTCGGCAGGGTATGGAAGGTGTGGGGGCTCACGGGAGTCTCTGGCTCGGTCGGGCGGCGATCACGGTCGCATCGTCGCGGCTGAGGCGGTGGCTGTGGGCGAGGGACGCGGCGAGGAGGAGCGGCGGCAGCCGGTGCACGAAGGCCGAGGGCGACCGGGCCCATCGCTGGTCGATGCCGTCGGAGTGCAGCACCGCGGTGGCACCGGGCGGTACGGGAAAGGCCCGCACTTGCGGCGTCGCCATGTTCAGACCGGCTATACCGGGCTGGCCGGTCAGGCGGTGGCCCACGTCGAGCGGAGTCAGCGTCAGGACCCGTACGTTGCCGATGCCGCTGTACTCCGCCCGGCCGGGGTGCAGGCGCAACAGCCCCACCGCCGCGCCCCGGGTGCGGCGCAGCGCCCGGTGCAGGGCGGTGAGGAGTTCGGGCAGGGGAAGGTCCGGGGCCCGGTGGAAGGCCCGTATGGCCGTCTGCGCGGCCTCGGCCGCCTGTGGGCCGTGCCCGAGGCCGTCGACCACGAGCGCGGTGCGGGCGGTGCCCTGATCGACCACGGCGCAGGCATCGCCGCTGAGTTGCTCGCGGTCCGCGGGCAGGCAGATGGCTCCCACCTCCTGGTCGGCCGGGTGGGTGGCCTCGGGCTCGGTGAGGCGGGCGCAGACGAGGGTGCCGGCCCCGGGCTGCGTACGGATGGTGAGGCCGGTCGCTATCCGCCTCACGGCGCCCAGCCCGGCCCCGAGGGTGTTGCTGGTGGTGTAGCCGTCGGCGAGGCACTGCTGGAGTGCGCCGATGCCCGGGCCACGGTCCGCGGCGAGGATCTCCATCCCGCCGCCCAGCGGCAGGGGCTGGATGAACAGCGAGCCGCTGCTGGCGTGTTTGGCCAGGTTGCTGGCGAGTTCCGAGGCGATGACGGCGGCCTGGTCGGGCAGGGCGCCCGGCAGGCCGCAGCGCCCGGCCACCGCACGGGCGGTCTCGGCGGCCAGATGGACGGCGCTGTAGTGGTCCACGGCGATATGTGCCGTCGGCGAGGTCTCGGGGGAAGTCACCGCCCCGCCCATCGCGTGGCGATCACGGTCGTGCCCTGTCCGGGCACGGTGTGCAGTTCGAAGTCGTTCATCAGACGTCGGGCGCCCCCCAGGCCGTGACCGAGTCCCGCGCCGGTGGTGAAGCCGTCGGCCAGCGCCGCGTCGGTGTCCACGATGCCGGGGCCCTCGTCCTTGACCGTCAGACGCAACCCCGCGTTTCCCGCCAGCGTCAGCTGATCGATGGTCACGGAGCCCCCTCCGCCGTGGATGTAGGCGTTGCGGGCCAGTTCGCTGGCGGCGGTGACCACCCGGGTCTGGTCGACGATGCTGAATCCGGCACGTAGGGTGGCCGCCCGTACGGCGTGGCGGACGGTCAGCAGGTCTTCTTCGGTGCGCACGTGGTGGACCGTCCGCTCCGTGTGCGCGGCACGGCCGGCGGCGTCGGGCGACGTGGGGGCGAGGGCCACCACGCGGTCAGTGTTCCGGGCGGAACTCACCCAGGCCCCCTCCGGACGGTTTCGGGCTCTGGTGCCAGCCCATCGCAGCCATCGCTTGCTCGGCGTTGAGTGCCGTCTCCACACCGGTGAGCTGGAGTCCCAGCTCGACGAGGGTGATGGCTACCGGCGGCCGCATGCCGGCGACGATCACCCGGGCGCCCAGCAGCCGCGCCATGGTGGTCAGCTCCATCAACGTACGGGCCACGAAGGAATCGACGATCTCCAGCCGGGAGATGTCGATGAGGACACCACTGGCTCCGTCGCTGCTGATCCGGTTGGTGAGCTCCTCGGTGAACGCCACGGCGGTCTTGTCGTCGAGTTCGTTGAGGAGGCCGGTGACCAGCACGTCCCCCAGACGCAGGATCGGGACTCCGCCCGAGGCCGGCGTGCTCATCGCTTGTCCAGCGACGCGTGGTCCGATACGGCGGCGTCGGTGAGCTTCACGGCCTCTCCGAGGGCGTCGGCAAGGGTGGCGCGGGTCAGGATCGTCGACAAGTCGATCCCGAGCTGCGCGATGGTCTGGGCGATGGGCGGCCGGATGCCGCTGATGACGCAGTCCGCGCCCATCAGGCGCACCGCGTTGACGGTGTGCATCAGGTGCTGGGCGACGGCGGTGTCGACGGTGGGCACACCGGTGATGTCGATGATGGCGACCAGCGCCTCGTGCTCCTGAATGGCCTGGAGGAGGTTCTCCATCACCACCTGGGTGCGCGCGGTGTCGAGGGTGCCGATGAGCGGGACGGCCAGGACCTGGCGCCACAGTCTGACGACCGGCGTGGACACCTCCAGCAGCTGCTGGCTCTGCCGGCGGATGATCTCCTCGCGGCCCTCGACGAAGGTCTCGAACGAGAGCGCACCGGCGCTGTCCAGCAGGCGGTTGATCAGCACCGCGCTGGGGAAGAGGTCGTCCCCCTCGCGGGTCCGCCGCTGGACGGCCTCCAGCAGAGCCTCCTTGAGCGACAGCACCGCCAGGGAGGTCGCGGTGGGCGAGACGCCCCTGCGGGCACGGCGCATGGAGATCTCGGACACCGTCCGGTGCATCTCCTCGTGCGAGGTGACCACGCGCTCGACCGGGAGCCCGAGATCCAGGCCCGACAGCAGGGCGCCGACCAGGGCGTCGGCCTCCTCACCGAGCTCGGCCTCGCTCACCTCCCCGTCCAGCGACGGCTGTGCCAGCTGCAACTGCACCCAACGGTCCGAGATCTCATCGGCCTCTTCGCGCAGCACGCTCGTGACACGCTCGCGTGCGGCAGCCTCAGCGGAACCCAACTCTTTGTCCTTTCGGTCCGGCCGACCCGTGGTGACCGTCGGACTGCTCGCCCGACGGGGCGGCCGGGCCGAGCCGCGCTCGTCGATAGTTGCCTTCCGGCAAATGTTATCGAGCGCGATCAAGCCCGGTAACCCACGGGCCCCCTCTTCACCCGCCGAGGCGGGGAATGGCCGGACGGCCGAATCGGTGCGGTGGTTTTGCGGCCGAAGAGCGGATATGAGACCCCTGCCCCTTCCGGCGTCCGGCGGTCCGCCGACCCTGGGAGCGGGCAGCGGGCCGCACTTCGCCGTTGACCCCCCAGCGGCTACCGGCGACAAGAGCCGTAGCAGGTCGGCGGTGACGGACCCGGGCTACGGGCCGGAGGCCGCCGCCCGCCGAGTGCCCCGGCGACGGATCTCACAATGGCGGCGAACTCAAGGACGCCGACCACGGCCGCACAACGATCGGCACTCAGTCGAGCCCCTCACCGAACCAGTCAAAACACAGCACCAAGGCATCATCCAGCGTCTCCGCCGCACGGTATTCGGCCACATCACGCAGCAGCGCACCCGGCACCAGCGCGGCCGGCAGCAGCCGCGTGGCGTGCAGCGACCGCGCGAGCGCCGCCTCGACATACTTTCCGCCGCGCGGCGAGGGCGCCTCGTACACCCCGTCACTCACGAAGACCAGCCGGTCCCCCGGCTCGACCGCGAAGCTCTCGGCCGCGTAGTGCGACTCCTCGAACATGCCCAGGGGCAGCTGCCGGTCCGGCTCGATGCGCTCGACGGTCCTGCCCCGCAGCCGCCACATCTGCGGCGACCCCGCGTCGATGAGCTCCATCCGCCCCGTCGCGAGGTCGACGCGCGTGAGCAGCGTCGAGACGTGGGACGCGCCCTGGTAGTGGTCGTACACCGCCTGGTCGGCCAAGGCCGCCTGGTCGGCGAGGTCGACGCCGGCCCGCCGGGCGTTGCGCAGCGCGCTGACGGCGAGGTGGGTCAGGAGCGCCGCGTCGATGCCCTGCCCCATGCCGTTGGTGACGGCGAGGGTCAGTTCGTCGCCGTCCGAGGCCCAGTCGAAGTTGTCGCCGTGCACGGCGTAGGCGGGCTCCAGCTGGGCGCCGACGGCGTACTGCGCGGCGATGCAGGCCCGGGCAGGCAGCAGCTGCCACTGCATCTCGGCCGCCAGGGTGAGGCGGCTGATACGGCGCACCCGCTGATAGACATCGGTGTCCCGCTCGGCGACCAGGATCTCGTGCCCCAGCTGGTCGACGACCTGCCTGAGCTCATCCAGGACCGCGGGGGTGGAACGGTCACCGGGAAGCCTGACCGTCAGAATGCCGATCCGGTCTCCACGCACCGTCATCGGGAGATGGTGGTCCACGGCGTCACCGTGCGGCACCTGCTGCGCCCGGCGCTCCTGGCTCCCCAGCGCACGCCCTTCCGGACTGCTGGAGATGGGCAGCGGTCCGCCCTCGTCCCCCGAGGAGTCGCACGGGCTGAGGACCGTGCCGCCGTAGTCCGTCAGATACAGGCGCACCGAAGTGGCCCCATAGGCGGTGGCGAGATGGTCACGCACGGTGTCGAGCAGGGCGTGCGGTGCCGACGCGCGCAACGCCCGGCCCACATCGATGTCGTCCGTCATGCCGTCCGTCATGCCTTCACTGCCCCCCTTCGTGCCGCGCCAAGGGCAGGGTCGGTCTGACAACAGGACGCACAGGGTGACAGAGTGTTCGTGTGTCCCGTTTCACCAGTCGGTCCCCTTCCCGCGAGCAGGCGAGCGCGGCGGCTCTCGCCGCCTCCGAGCTGCTCGAGGTTCTGTGGGGACGTGGACAGGAGGCGGCGCGCTCGGCGGAGGTCTCCCCTTCGCAGCTCCGCGCACTCCTCGTACTGGAAAAGCGGGAAGGCACGAACCTGCGCACCCTCGCCGAAGCGCTCGCCTCGCGGCCGCCGGCGGTCAGCAGACTCTGCGACCGCCTGGAGGCGATGGGCCTGGCCGAACGGGGCCCCAGCGCGACCAGCCGGCGCGAGGTCGAGCTGAGGCTGAGCCTGCGCGGCAGAGTGCTGCTGGAGGAGTACCGCGCGGCACGGAGCCGGGACGTCACGGCCACCCTGGAGCAGATGGAACCCGCCGATGTCGCCAAGCTCGCGGCCGGCCTGGAAGCCTTCCACGCGGCGTTCGCCCGGCGCGCGGCCGACGAGGGCGGCCCTTCCGTCCGGGACGACAGCGTCGCGGACAGTGCCTAGCCTCACCTGAACTCCGCCTCTCGAGCCGACATCCCCCACCGGAAACGCGCTGCGCGGACGGAGCAAAAGGATCTTCGCCGCACGAGGGACGCTATCAAACCGGCCTTTCGCCACCGGCCGTTCGGACGAACGGGCTGGGGGCGTGCCTTCGAGAGCAAAGTCGGCAAGTGCCCCTCGCCGGTCGAGCCACATCGCCCCCAAGGGGGGTGAGGGTGCTTTGAGCTCAAGTGCGTGCCGTCGGCGGCCGGTTCGGTTACCAGGACGGACGGATCGGGCCACGGGGGGCGATCCGGTTGAGGCCGCTGACGAGTGCGGCGAAGCGGGCTTCGCCCAGGGCCTCCCGCCAGGGTGCGACGGCGGTCCGGGCGGCCTCATCGGCGGCGCGGGTGGCGGCCCGGCCCTTCTCGGTGAGTTCGAGGAGCTTGGCGCGGGCGTCCCGGGGGTGCGGATGGCGGGCCACGTAGCCCTTGCGGACCAACTCCTCGACGAGTTGGGCGGCGGCCTGCTTGGTCACCCCCAGGTGCTCGGCGAGGTCGGCCGTGGTGGCGCCGCCGGCAGAAATGCGGGCGAAGGCGAAGCCGTGGGCCGGGCGCAGGTCCTCGAACCCCCGGCGGGACACCTGCTCGTGAATCTCCTGCACCAACTGGCCGGAGAGGGCGAGCACGAGGGCGGAGAGGGCCATGGCGTCATCCATGGGTTGACTATAACTGGTCAGGCTGCTTGTCTATATGGACAAGTAGCCTGACTAAATGAAGGCGGTCCAGCATGCCTTTTCTTCGCGGTGACGAGGCCGCCGTGTACGAGATACACGGCACCCGTTTCACGTCCTACGTGCGTACGGACACCGGCAGCCGGGACCTCGCGGCGTGGCGCGGTGAGGTCCCGGCCGGAACCGTGGCTCCGGCACACGAGATCAGCCAGGAGGAAGTGTTCTATGTCCTGACCGGCCGACTGCGGCTCAGCATCGACGGCGATACCGCCGATCTCGGTGCCGGCGACGCGGCGGTGGCCCCCGCGGGGTCCGTCCTGGCGGTGGCCAACCCGGGCGACGAGCCGGCGCAGATGTGGGTCACCACCCGCATCGGCCTCAGCGCCAAGCTGGCCGATGGCAGCACCCTCACGCCACCCTGGGCCACTTGAGCCGGGGGTGGCGTCCGGGCCGGGCTTCCGCCCGCGGGTCAGCGCCCTAGATCACGCGCTTGAACCAGGTGATCGGGCTGGTGGTGTCGCGGGCCTGGACATAGACGCGGGCCGGCACGGCCACCATCCGCTGCTCGGTGTCGTTGTTCTGCCGATAGACGAGGTAGCCGGTGTAGTACGCACCATTTCCCCGGGGTTCCAGCCAGCCCTTCTTCTTGCCGTCGGGCACATTGATCTCGACGTCGGTTTCCAGGGTGTTCTGGAGCTTCTTGGTGGAGGTGGCCGCGTAGCTGTAGGTGAAACTCGCCTCTACCGGAATCTCACTCTTTCCGTCGCCGATCTTGGGCGTGATCTTTCCACCTATTGACCAGCCCTCCGTCTCGCTCTTTTCGTCAGCCACCGAGCTGGAGATCTTGTAGGTCAGTTTCCCGCCGCCGGCCAGGCCGTCTCCGGCCGACCCCTTGACCGGGTATTTCTCGGAGAGCTTGCCCACGAACGCGCACGGTGGCTTCTGCCCCACCCGCGACGCATCGTGGTTCTGCCGATTGCAGAGCTGATCGAGGTTCTCCTGGGTCCACTCGTCCTTGTAGGCGCCCTTGCCGGTGAAGACGGGTGCCGTGTAGTTGGCCGACTCCTTGAGCCCTGAGATGGGCTGGTAAAGCCTCTTGGCGCTCTCGCGGGCAGGTTCCTTGGTATTGGGGTCCTCGGCGAATGTCTGGGCCGCGGCCTGGGCGTCCTTGATGGCCTGATCGGGGTCGTAGTTGACCTGCCCGCCCTTCACATCCGAAAGGTTGACCTGCTTGTCATCGAGCCCGGTGGGCAGCCCCATCACGCTCTCGGAGTCCTTGACCGGCGTCCACTTGGCCATGTCCGCCATGACCTCGTCATCGGATTCATAGAGGCGGTCGGGTACTGCGGGCTTTTCGTCGGCGAAGGCCGGCGCCTGCGAACCGAGTACCGACACTCCGGCGAGAAACGCAGTCGTGACAGCGATTGCCATGCGTCTGCTTCCGCGCCGGCGCCGGGCGGCGGCTGAGGTAGGTATGGACATGAGACTCTCCCTTTCACCTGGAACGGAACACCCCTCGGTCACGCACGTACGCACAGCTGAAGCGCGACGGAGAAGGAAGAAGAAGACGGCGCTGCCTGACGCCTGGAGCTCTTGCCAAGGGCACGGACTTCGAGCGTGTGAAATCCTGGTGCCGTGGCCGGCTTCAGAGCCTTGTAGGTCTCTGTCGATTAAGGAGACGGAAGTCATTCACGCCCGGTTGCGTTGAACCGACCGGTAGCTTCCGGCGAATACGGCACACGCTGTGGCCGCACTACGTACCAACAAGCGCAGCGCCGCCGAGGGGGAGCGGTTTCGTCGCCACGACGCCTTCGGGAATCGCTCCGCGGGCCATTCGCGAAATCAATGCCGATGAGTTCGGGAGCCGCTGCCGCCTTCGTCGCGGACTGGACCGCGCGTCAGACGGTGAGCCCCGTCCGGGGTGCCGCCGGAGTGATGAGGGTGTGGCGGATGTACCACTCGGTAGCGAAGAGCCGCTCCCGTGCATCCGGCGGCAGGCCGGCGATCAGGCCCGGCAGAGCGCCCCGCTCCACCTCGGAGCGATGGGCCAGTACGGCGGCGATCTTCTGCTCGATCCACGGGCTGACGTCGACGGTTGCGGAGACCTGTTCGTCCGGAACGCTGTACACCGCCTTGCGCGTACCGATCACCTCTCGCAGCGCCGGCACGGCCGAGTGCGGGTGCGTGGCCAAGTAGAGCGCATGTGGCTGCCAGGGGGCACCGGCATCCGGATAGAGCTGAGCGAGTCCGGCAGCCTGGGCGGCCAGCATGGTCACCCGGTGGGTGTGTACGTGATCCGGATGGCCGGGCAGCCCGCCATAGGCGTCGTGAGTGACCATGATGTCCGGGCGGAATGCGCGGATGTGCGTCACCACCCGCCCCACCGCCTCGTCGAGCGGCGCCTCGCAGAACCGCACACAGCGCGGGGCCGAGTCCGGTACCCGCGCATCGGCGTAGCCGAGCATCCGCGGCTTGCCCGCACCGAGGATCCGCAGGGCCTCGGCCAACTCCTCAGCGCGATGCGTGCCGTGGGCCCAGGTCGCCGTGACGACCGCGGTACGCGCGCCCTCAGCCGCATGACGGGCGAGCACTCCGCCCGCCGACAACGATTCGTCGTCCGGGTGCGCGAAGACGGCGAGCAAGCTCGGGGCGGGCATGGGAAGACACCTTCCGTGCTGGCCACGACGGATACCGACGGCCCTCCTGGTCCAAGCATCGAGCGTACAGCCGAGCTCGCCACGATTGTCGTGGCGAGTGGCTGCGGCGGGGCCGAGTTGAAGGTGTCAGGTGGCGGTCGGACCGGTCGAACCGGTTGAACCGGTTGAACCGGTCGAACCGGTCGAACCGGTCGAACCGGTCGGGCCAGTCGGACCGGTCGGGCCAGTCGGACCGGTCGGACCTTGGTGCGTAGCCCGGGACCGGCCTCGGGGAACCGTCTGCCACGATGGCGCCGTGCTGCCCGAACTCGCCGCGCCGGAGCCCGTCACCGTCGAGCCGCCCCACGCCCTCGCGCCGGTCCTGCTCACCCAGAGCTGGCTCGATCTGGCGTTCCTCCACTGGGCCGTTGATCCGGCGGAGGTGGCTCCCCTGCTGCCGGCCGGGACGGTTCCGGACACCTTCGACGGAGCCACCTACGTCGGGCTGGTGGCGTTCCGGATGCATCGGGTCGGTTGGTTCAAGCTTCCGGGCATCCCCTATCTCGGCTCCTTCCCGGAGACGAATGTCCGTCTCTACTCGGTGGACGGCAACGGACGGCGCGGGGTGGTCTTCCGGTCCCTGGACGCCTCCCGCCTGATACCGGTGGCCTTCGCGCGAGCCGTGGTCCGGCTGCCGTACCTGTGGTCCCGGATGTCCGTCCGGCACGACGGCGACACCGTCAGCTACACCAGCACCCGGCGCTGGCCCGGTCCACGCGGGGCACATTGCCGGATCACCCTGCGGAAGGGCGCTCCCGTGGCAGCGCCCACCGCACTCGAACACTTTCTGACCGCGCGCTGGGGCCTGCACCGTACGTTTCACGGGCGGCCGTCGTATCTGCACAACGCCCATCCGCGCTGGCCACTGCACCGGGCAGAGTTGCTGCACCTCGACGAGAACCTGATCGCGGCGGCGGGCCTGTCCACGCCGATGGGGCAGCCTCTCAGTGTGCTGTACTCCCCCGGTGTCCCGGTGACGTTCGGCCGCCCGACCCCGGGCGTCCGAGCCCTGCGGTCTGGGCGCGCTTGCCGTGCTGCCTGCGCTGCCTGCGCTGCCTGCGCTGCCTGCGCTGCCTGCGACGGTGATCAGCATGACCAGCACAAGTAGCCCTGCGGCTCAGGCCGCGGAGACAGCGGCAGCCCTCTTCAACTCTCCTGACGGCGGTGTCGGCTCCGAGCCCGTACCCGTCCTGACCTACTCCGCCGGAGCGGATCGTCTCGCCCGCCCTGAGGCGCTGCGTCCGGTGTACGAGGCGATGGCGGAACGTGCCCCGGACCATCAAGTTGCAGGTGGTTAGCGCACCCACACCGGCCGGCCAATGAAGCAGCGCCTAACCGATGTCAGGCTCGCCCCGTACCTCGATCCGGTCCCCCGGCCGCTCCATCTCCAGAACGACGAGCTCGTTCCGCCCCCGCCGCCACAGATGGCTCGGCGCGTACAGGGTGGCCTGCGGTCCGAGGGACCAGTACCGGCCGAGCGCGAACCCGTTGAGCCACACCATGCCCTTGTCCCAGCCCGGAAAGGCGAGGAAGCCGTCCGCAGGGGTGTCGACATGGATGCGGGCCCGGTGGAACGCGGGGCCGGTCGGCGCGTCTCCGGTGCCGAACTTCAGGGCCGAGAGGTCGTCGAGGGGCAGCCGGCGGATCTCCCAGTCGGTCAGTTCGTCCTCGCCGAGGAGGACCTTGCCGCTGATTCCCTTGGGGTCATTCAGTCCCTGACCGAAGTTGATCCGCCCGGTGGGATCGACCAGGAGGTCGAGGGTGCCGGACGCGCCGGCCACGGTGAAGTCGACGGTGTGCTCCGGCTGGTTGCGGTCAAAGGTGCCGATCCGCTTGCCGTCGCCGAACACCAGCGCACGGTCGCCCAGGCCCGTGAGCTTCAGGCTCTTGGTTCCCTGCGGCCCCCGCACCCGAGTGCGGTAGTGGATCAGGCCGTACGACTGCCCGACCGCCTCCATGTGATCGGGAGTTCTCCGCCGTACCGGAGTGCTCAGCGTGTCGAGGGCGTCCATCAGCGGCACGGACGCGCGGACGGCGACCCGCTGGGCCGGCAGGCGGCGTGGTGTGGCCGGCAGGGGTGTGCTCGGCAAGGTGGTGTACTTGGCCAGTACGTCACGCACCTGGTGGAATTTCTCGGTGAGTTCGCCGGATTCGCTGATCGGCGAGTCATAGTCGTAGCTGGTGACGGTGGGCTGGTAGTGGCTGCCGCTCAGGTTGGCGCCCGCGTACCAGCCGAAGTTGGTTCCGCCCACCGCCATATAGAAGTTGATCGACGCTCCCGCCTCAAGGAGCTTCGCCACGTCGGCAGCGGTCTGCGCCGGATCCGTGGTGTGGTGCGGTTCTCCCCAGTGGTCGAACCAGCCGTCCCAGAACTCCGTGCAGAACAGGGGCTTGTCCGGCTGGAATTTACGCAGCTCGGCGAACGGACCCGTCGGATCCCCGGCGAAGTTGACGGTGGAGAGGAGGTCGGGGAGGCTGCCGTTCCTCAGCATGTCCTGGCTGGCCCCGTTGGAGCAGAACAGCAGGCTGTCCACGCCCTGCGCCCGCATGGTGTCCCGCAGATGTTCCAGATGCGCATGGTCGTCGCCGTAGCTGCCGTACTCGTTCTCGACCTGCATGGCGATGATGGGTCCGCCGCGCGTGGCCTGTAGATCGACGAACCGGGGCAGCAGTTCCGCGAACCAGGCGTCCACCGCCCGCTCGTAGGCGGGGTCGGAGCGGCGCAGCGGCGCGTCCTTGTCCTTGAGGAGCCAGGCCGGCAGGCCGCCGAAGTCCCATTCCGCGCAGATGTAGGGTCCCGGTCGCACGATCACCTTGAGCCCGACCTCGTCCGCGATCCGTACGAAGGACCGGACGTCGCGCCATCCGGTGAAGTCGGCCTTCCCCTCGTGCGGTTGGTGGAAGTTCCAGGCGACGTAGGTCTCCATCGTGTTGAGGCCCATGGCCCGCATCCGCAGCAACCGGTCACGCCAGTCCTTGGGATGTGTCCGGAAGTAGTGGAAGGCACCCGAGAGGATCCGGAACGGCTCGCCGTCCAGCAGAAATTCGTTCCCGCGCACGGTCAGCCCCCGCGGACTGTCGGCCTGCGCCAGGGTCGTACGGCCACCGCCCAGGGCCACACCCATGGACGCGGCGCCCACCATGGCCGCACTCACGAATCTACGCCGGCTGAACTGCGTCATCTCTGCTCTCCTCGACTCGACCGACCGTCATGCAAGGTTCGAACATGTTCAGTGGTGCGCGGTTCTGTGCCTTGAGAGTGTCATGTAGAACAGAAACGAGCACAAGGGTTCGTGACCGGGCTCGGCTCGGCAAGGGGCACCAGCGCCTCGTCGCGGACCAGGAAGCGCCCTCGCTGAGGTGGTGAGCACCGGCTGAGAGGAGCATCACAGGGCAACGGGTCATTGCCCACGCCCAGTTCGAGGAGACTTCCTGAATGCTCGAAACGTTGTGGTCCGTCATCATGCTCGCCATGGTGCTGACGGGGGGCGCCTTGGTGCTGACGGGACTCGTCTGGATGCTCATTACTCTGCGGAGGATGGATCCCGAGGACCGTTGGCGGGACCCGGCCCTCGTGCGCCCCCGGGTACGAGCCCTCGCGGACCGGACGTACCACTTGGTGCTACGGGTGCATGCCCGCACGGTGGGCACGGTAGCGCGCTGGTATGTGCGGTGGGGCGCCCGGTGCACTACGCATCATCTGCGCTGGGCCCGGAGTGGGTTCGGTCCGAACGCGGAGCGGTTGCTCCCTCGTTCCCATGCGGTGCGCACCGCGGTGTACGACTGGTACTGCACCATGCCGCTGGCGGGCATCGCCTACGTCATCAAGGCATGCGTACTGCTCCTGGTGACGGTCAACATAGGCGTCATCGTGACCACACTGGTGACCGGCGTGACGCACCTGTGGGAGAAGAGCAAGCAGGCGAACGCGCCGTGGTGGGCTCCCGGAGGCTCGCCTGCGGACCCGGTCGTCAAGGGCGGTGGGAGCGACCGGTCGGAGCCGCTCCTCGCGCTGATGGCGGCACTGCGCAGGGTGGGCGCGGTGGTCGCGGAGAAGGTGGGCGCCCAACTCTCGGCACTCACCGATCCGTTGGGCAGGCCCATGGAGGCGATCATCGCGGCCGCTGCGCTCGTTCTGGTCGCGATGATGCTGCTGGCGTCGCGCGTCGCCTGGCTCGCGCTCCGGCAGGTGGCGCGACCTTCCTACCAGGATCTCGGTCCGCATTACGCCGAGCCCCGCACCCGGTTCACATGGGCCCGGAGGCTGCTGAGTCTGCGGGTGGAGACGAACAAGGAGAACCGGCCGGTAGTGGTGTTGGTGAACTGTCTCGCCAGGGTGGGGGCCGCCCGGTCGTATCACCGCTGGACACTCCGCAGCCGCAGCCCGCTGGCGGCACCACGGGTACAGCTGGCGGACGCGGAACGGGTGGTGTGGTCGGCCTGGCGGACCCGGCACGCGACGATCCGCGGTGTGCTGCGGGCCCAGCACAAAGAGCACGCGGCAGAGGTGGTGGGGGCGTTGCGCATGCTGGAGACCCGGCAGGACACGGATGCCGACAGGGGGCGGGTATTCGAGGACATGGCGCGGATGCTGGCGAAGATCGCCGAGCGTTACGCGCAGGGCCGCACCCTTGCGCTGTTGGACCCCGACGACCTCAACGGCGCCTCCCGGGCGGTCAATCGGGAGTGGGTACGCATGGTCATCCTCGGCGTCGTCGTCACCGGTTCGGCGGTGGGAGCCTCCGCACTGGGCGTGTCGGATGCCGCGATCGCCCAGGTCGTGGGCATCGTCAGCCTGGTCATGGTCGGTCTGCTGTACGGCGCCCGGCTCACGCCGACGGACCTCCTCGACGTGGTCCGTGGGCAGAGCCGTAAGTGAGCGGGAGCGGGAGGTCGGGAAAAAGCAGGCCCTAGTAGACCGGCAGCGCCAGCAGTGTCGCGCGGTTGAGGACGAAGAGGCGATTGCCGGCGGCGGCCAGGGAGCGGCTCTGGCCGCCGGTGAGCGCGAATGTCTGGGGCCGGCCCTCTCCGGCACGCGGCAGGCCGCTCACGCCGGTGTCGGCGCTCTCCACGATCCAGACGCTGTTCCCCTGGACGACCGGTGGCCGCCATGGCGGGACGACGCCGGCGACCATCATCGGGTCCGCGGCCTGGCTGCCGTCGGCGTGCAGGGACCGCAGCGCCTCGCAGTCCAGCGCATGGATCACTCCGCCGGCCACGGTGGGCGGGCCCCATCCGCCGGTGCCCCGCCTGGGCGGTCGCAGCGGGCTCTGGGCCCACAGCTCGCGGCCGTCGGTGGCCCGCACCGCCGCCAGGCTGTTGCCGCCGAGGTAGACGGTTCCGCCGTCGATGGCGGGACGCAGCCGTCCCGCGGCCTGCCCCTTGCGGACCCAGGCGCGGGAACCGTCGTCGGCACGGACCGCGGCCACGTCCCCCGACTCCGTGCAGAACACCAGATGGCCGGCGCCGAGGGCCGCGGCCGGGTGACCGCCCGACAGCGTCAGCGGTGGCCGCCGGGTCCAGCGCACCTTCCCGTCCGTCCCGACGCAGCGCAGCCGGCCGTCGGCGGTCAGCAGGTAGACCGCGTCGGCGTCCGCGGCCAGCAGGGCGCCGACCTCCGCGTCCACCGTCCAGCGGGGGGATCCGGTGGCGGCCACCCAGGTGCGCAGCGTCCCCTCGCCGTCGGCGGTGGCCACCAGCCGGTCGCCGATCGACAGGTAGCCGGCGTCCGCCTTCGCCTCGTCGATCCGCCACTTCTCCCGGCCGTCGGTGACCCGGCGGGCCGCGATGCCGCCGCCGGAGGCCGCGAACACCACCACGTCGCGCACCGGCAGCGGGGCCGGCGACGCGGCGTCGGCCACGTCCTGGACCGGTCCCCACAGCGGTTCCGGGGAGCCCTCGGCGGAGCCGAGCGGGGCGGCCCGCACCGTTGCGGCCGGCGGGATGTCGAAGGGGTCGGACGGGGCGTCGCCCCGGCTGAGCCACCAGGCGGTGCCGCCGCCCGCCGCGGCCAGCAGCGCCCCACCGCCGGCGGCCGCCACCAGCAGCCGCCGGCGGGTGAGTCTGGGCGCGCCCCCGGCCGCGCCGCCGTCGAGGGAGGCCGAGGATCCGGCCGGACGGGCCGTCAGGCGACGGGCAGTCACTTCCCGTTGGCGGATCTCCTGCCCCAATGGGCCGGACTTCCAGAGCCGTTCGGGCTGGCGCGGGGCCGCCGCGGCGTCGGCGACATGGGTGGGCTGCGGGCGGGCCGCCGGGTCCTTGGCGAAGCAGGGTGTGACGAGGAACCGCAAGCCCTCCGGAACGGCCGCCAGGTCGGGGCTGCCGTGCACGACCTCGTACAGGACGGCGGTGACCTCGGCGCCGGTATACGGGGGCCGGCCGCCCGCGGCGAAGGCGAGGACCGCGCCGAGGGAGAAGACGTCGGCCGCCGGTCCGACGCGCTGCCCGAGGACCTGTTCCGGCGCGCCGTAGCCCGGTGTGACCGGGATCTGCCCGGTACGGGTGAGGGTCAGACCGTGCTCGGGGCGGGCGATACCGAAGTCGATCAGCCGGGGGCCGCGCGAGGTCAGTACGACGTTGGGCGGCTTCACGTCCCGGTGGACCAGCCCCGTGGCGTGCACATCCTGGAGCGTACGGGCCAGTGACCGCGCCAGCTCCCGTACGGCGGCGTCGTCGAGCGGCCCGAAGCGTGCGACGGCATCGTCCAGCGTCGGGCCGGCCAGGAACTCCGTGGCGATCCACGGCCTGCCGCCCTCCAGTTCGGCGGCCAGGACGCGCGCCACGCCCTCGCTGGTCACCGCCTGCGCGGTCCGCGCCTCCCGGAGGAAACGCTCGGCCAGGTGCCCGTCATGGGCGAGTTCCGGGAGCAGGACCTTCACCGCGGCGGGGCTTCCGGAGGCGTCCGCTCCGAAGTAGACCTTGCCCATACCGCCCTCGCCGAGGACGCCGTGGAGTCGGTAGGGGCCCAGGCGCAGCGGATCTCCCTGGCCGAGGGGTTTCACAGTCGGTCGTCTCCTGGATCGTGGAACGGGGCGGGCCGGGCCGGGCCGGGCTGGACGTCAGGCGAGCGGGAGCGCGATGCTCCGCTTCTCCTGACGGACGTAGAGCCGGCCGCCCTCGGGGTCGGTGGTCAGGACCATCGGCTCGGACTCGTACGTCCAGACGGCCTGACGGGCGCGCAGGTCGATGGCGCGCAGGCCCCGGTCGTCGGCGCAGTAGGCGTACCGTTTGCCGACCGCCGGGGCCACATCGCGCTTGTTCTTCCTGCCGGACAGCCCCTTCTCCTGCCAGTTGAGCGTGCCGGAGGTGGCGTCGACGGCGATCAGCCCGCGGTCCGCCTCGGTGCAGTAGACGACTCCGTCGTGGACGGTGGGCACGCCGTAGCTCCGCTCCTCGCCCGCGCTGTCGCCGACGTCGCGCCCGGTCCCGAAGAGCCACGCCAGCTCACCGTCGGACAGCCGGCGGGCGGTCAGGTGCTCGGCGCCCAGGTAGAGGTTCCGGTCGTCGAGGACCAACCGGGAGGGCGCGGTGCCCGCGAACGTCTCGGAGAGCCTCCACAGTTCGCGGCCGTGGCGCTTGTCGTGCACGGAGAGGCGGATGAACTTCGAGCCGAACCTCGGGCTTCCGCACAGCACCACCCGGGAGCCCGCCACGGCGCCGCAGAGCGCGGGCGGAGTGCCCGCGGCCTGCGGTGCTTCCACCGGGCTGCGCCAGCGCTCCTTGCCCGAGTCCAGGTCGGCCGCGACCAAATACCAGCGTCCGCCGGAGGCGGCCCGGGCCACCAGGTACGCGATCCCGTCGGCCACGCACAGCAGCTGGTTGTACTGCTCCTTGCCGGTGAACGCGGAGAGCTCCACCAGGGGTTTGCCCAGTTCGCCGTTGGTCTGCGAGACCTCGCACAACGCCAGTGCCGCACCCGCCTCCTTGTACCCCCGCAGGGCGTACACCCGGCTGCCTTGGGTGGCCGAGCGCCAGGGCTCGGCGACGTTCGCCTGCCAGGTCGACTCGCCCGACTCGGCGTTGATGCCGCACAGCACGATCCCCGCGCGCATGGCCAGGTTGCGGCCCACCCGCAGCACCTCGCCCCCGGAGTCCGGGCAGCGCAGACCGGCGCTCCACAACGGTGCCGGCGGCTTCGGCCGGTCCACGGCGTCCTTCTTCGTGGCGCCGCCCCCGCCCTCGCCGGAGCCCGCGAGCAGGGCCCAGCCCCCGCCGCCGAGGACGCCGCCGCCCAGCAGGGCACCCCCGGCCACGGTCAGCAGCCGCCGCCGGGAGAGACCCGGTACGGGGGCGGCCTCGGCCGGCGGTGCCGCGGCGGGCACCGGCGGCGGCAGGCGGTGCGGCGGCTCGCGCCACACCTCGTCGCTGCGCCGGGCGATCTCCCGCAGCACCGCGTCGGGCAGCAGCTCCGCGAAGCCGCCGCGGTCTGCCGGGGCGCCCCCGGTGGCGTCCAGCGCGGTACGCAGCTCAGTAGTGGACGGGCGGTGCGCGGGGTCCTTGGCCAGACAGCGCACGAGCAGGGGGCGCAGCGGCTCGGGCACCCCGCCGAGGTCCGGCTCGCCGAACCGGACGCGGTACAGCAGATCGGTGGGGGCCCCGCCGCCGAACGGGCCGCGACCGGTGGCGGCGAAGACCAGCACCCCGGCCAGGGCGAACACATCGCCCGCCACCGCGTGTTCCTGGCCCGCCGCCTGTTCGGGCGACATGAACGCCGGCGTCCCCACGGCACTGCCGACGCTCGTCAGATGCTCGTCGCCGAAGGCCCGGGCGATACCGAAGTCGATGATCCGCGGACCCTGCGCGGTCACCAGGACGTTTGACGGCTTCAGGTCGCGGTGCACCACCTCCGACCGGTGCAGCTGCTCCAGCCCCGCGGCGAGTGCCGCGCCGAGGGCACGCACGGCCGCCTCCGGCAGCGGCCCGCCGGCTTCGACGGCGGCGTCCAGCGGCGGTCCCAGGACGTACTCCGTCGCCAGCCACGGGGTCGGTGCCTGGGGGTCGGCGTCGACGACCACCGCCCCGTGCGCGGAGCCGATGACGCGTGCCGCGTCCGCCTCCAGCCGGAAACGGGTGCGCAGTGTGGCGTCCGCGGCGAGACGGGTGTGCAGCGTCTTCACCGCGACCGTGCGTCCGCCCGCCGAACGGGCCAGGTAGACGGTGCCCATCCCGCCTCCGCCGAGGCGGGCGAGGATCCGGAACGGCCCGACGTCGTGCGGGTCGTCGTGCAGAAGTGGGGAGATCATGACCTCAGCGCTCTTGGGTGGGGAGTGCGGCGGCCAGGACCTCCGCGGACTGACGGGACAACGCCTCGACGACCCGGCCGGGAAGCGACACCGGTTCCGTGGCGCCGGCCAGCGCGCCGTATGCCGCGCCCGGCAGCAACTCCCCCAATACTGCTGCCGGTTCGGGACGGTCCTCCGGGGCGCGCGAGCGGCACGCCGTGACGATGTCCCGCAAGCCGGCGGGGATCTCCTGCCGCTCGGGCACGGTGTGCCCGGTCGCCGCGTACGCCAGCACGGCGCCCAGGGCGTAGACATCGGCGGCCCGGTCCGGCGCGGCGCCCGCCGCGATTTCGGGAGCGAGGCAGCCGGTCTCCAGCCCGGTCGCCCGCACGGGGGAAGCCGCCGCCACCGGATGCGCACGGGTCGCACCGAAGCAGCCCAGCAGCGGCCCACAGGCGGTCAGCAACACGCCCGCCGGGCAGACGCCACCGTGCACGAGGCCCAGGACATGGGCCGAGGCCAGGGCTTCGGCGAGCGTGCCGCCGAGCGTACGGACCAACGGTTCGGGCAGTGGGCGGCCGTACGCGGCGAGGACGGCGGGCAGCGGCAGCACAGGCCGGTAGGGCGCGGCGTACCAGGGGAAGGCCGGCGTCCCCCCGACCTGCGCAACCGGCCAGAACCCCGGCTGGGTCAGCCGGGCCGCCTGCCGCACCTCATCCGCCCACCGCGCCGGGTCAGCGCCGGGCGACGGCAGGCAGGCCAGGACGGTGTGCCCGCCGTCGGCACTGCGGGCCAGATAACGGCGCTCGGGAACGCCCCGACTCCCCTCGGCGTCAAGGCGCGCCAACGCCACGAAATCCCCGATCCGCGCAGGATCGTCCTGCCGCAGCCTCTCCACTCGGCTTCTCCCCCGTCAGGCTCGTTAGGGACGTGAGCCTATATACGGCGGGGCGGCAGCTCGGCAGGGGGGCCGCGTGCGGGGCGGCAGCTCGGCAGGGGCCGCGTGCAGGCGCCGGCTGCCCTGGAGGGGCCGCCGCTTCTGAGGCCGCCCGCGCCGGAGCCGGCGATCCGGCCCCAGCAGGCAGCTGGGGCCGGAACCAGGAGTCGGGGCCCTTAGGGGACCGGCCGACCCGCCGCTCCTACGTCTCCTGCCTCTCCTACGCCGACTTCCGATAGGCCCGGAACGCCCGGGTGGCCAGGAAGCCCATGATCAGGACCGCCACCGCGAGCAGTCCCAGCCGCGTCCAGACCGTGCTCCACTCGACGGGTACGAGCATCGCCCGCCGCGCCGCCACCACCGCCCATTCCACGGGGTTGTACGCGGCCACCTGCCGCACCCAGCTCGGAGCGAGGTGAAGGTCCATCACGGCCGAGCTCAGGAACATCAGCGGCAGCGTGGTGAACTGGGAAATCGCGATCAGCGTGGCCTGCTGACGGGTCAGCAGCGCGACGGCGTTGGACAGCGCCGAAAAAATCAGCGCCAGCAGCACCGCGGCCAGGACCGTGACGCCGATCCCGACGACGCCACCCGGGAAGCGGGCGCCGGCGATCAGCGCGAGGACCACGATGACCAGGCTTTGGATGACCGTCTGCATCGCCTGGTAGGCCATGGTCGCGCACATCATGGCGCCCCGGCTGGCAGGAGAGGTCAGCAGCCGGTCCATCACACCGCGGTCGATGTCCTGCAAAGAGGTCGTCCCCGCCCACGCGCTCGCGAACAGCGCGGTCATCATCACCACACCAGGCGTGAGGAACTGGAGGAAACCGCCGCTGCCGAGCGCGAATCCGGGCAGGTTCACGACCGAGCGGAACAGCTGCCCGAACAACAGCAGCCAGATCACCGGCTGCACGAGCCCGATGACGAGGAAGGTGGGCATCCGCCACAGCGTGCGCAGCAGACGGCTGGTGAGGAGGGCGGAGTGTGTGAGCACGGTCAGCGGACGCGTACCGGCGAACTCCCTCTGCACTGTGCTCACTTCGCCACCTCCAGGGCCTTGCGGTCCTCGTCGCCCGCGCCCGCGGCCGTCAGACTCCGGCCGGTGTGCCGGAGGTAGACGTCATCGAGCGAAGGGCGGGACAGCGTCGCGGAGGTCACGCCGATTCCGGCCTCTTCCAGTGCGGCCAGCACCGGCGGCAGCGCCCGCGCACCGTCATCGGTCCGGCCCCGGACCGTGCACCCGTCCACGGTGATCTCGCGTAGCTCCGGCACCCGTTCCAGCACCGCCCGTGCTCTGTCGTCGCCCTCGACCAGCTCGACCTGCACGGCGTCACCGCGCAGCGCACTCTTGAGTTCCTCCGGGGTGCCCGCAGCGACCACGGTGCCGTGGTCGACGATCGCGAGCCGATCGGCGAGGTGGTCGGCCTCGTCGAGGTAGTGCGTGGTGAGCAGGACCGTCATCTGCTCGTCATCGGCCATCCTGGCGATCTCGTGCCACATCTCGCTCCGGGCCTGGGGATCGAGACCCGTCGTCGGCTCGTCGAGGAAGAGCACCTGCGGGCGGTGCATCAGCCCCAGTGCGACATCCAGCTTGCGCGCCATGCCACCGGAGTACGTGCCGACCCGCCGGTTCGCGGCGTCGCTCAGACCGAACCTGTCGATGAGCTCACCGGCCCGCGCCGTGGCGTCGGCCCGGGACATCCCGTGGAGGCGGCCCGCGAGCAGCAGATTTTCGGTCGCGGTCGCCATCGGATCCGTCCCGGGCTGCTGCGCCACGAACCCGATCGCCTGGCGCACCTGATCCGGCCGCGCCGCAACGTCGATACCGGCTACTCGCGCTGATCCCGAGTCAGCGACCGAGAGCGTGGAGAGAATCTTCACCGTGGTGGACTTGCCTGCCCCGTTCGGGCCGAGCAGCCCGAAGACGGTTCCCTTCGCGGCAGCGAAACTCAGTCCCTGCAACGCGGTGACCGGCGGTTTGTTCCTGCCGGCCGAGTAGGTCTTGACTAGATCAACAGCTTCCAGAGCCGTTTTTGCTCGCCGAAGCGCAGCCATCGCCGCACACCCTTGTCAGAATCTGGTGTGACTCCCACCTTCCTGGTGTCATCGGACACGAGGAGGCTGAATGGCGAGGGCGGGACCCTACGGTGAGATGTCGCGTGCGACGTTAGCAAGGGCGCACGAGGGGCTGCAAACGAAATCTCAGCCGGGGAGCCGAGGTCCGGGACAGCCCTGGCCACCATCGTCGCGCTGCTCTTTACCGGGCCTACCGGGCGCGGCACGCGCGGACGCGCCGGCGTCGGCACTCACCGCTACAGGTGCCAAATGGGGCCTGCCCACAGGGTGTCGGCAGGCCCCGGGCGCGGCACTCAGCAGGTGGTGCTGAGAACCTCACCGCCGTTCGGCCAGAGGCCGGTGGTCTGGTAGCAGTGGTTCTTGTCGGAGCTGAGGTCGTACAGGTACTCCTTGGCGCCCCCGTTGCCCATGGCGAAGGTCACGGTTGCCGTGGCTCCCGTCGCCTCTTCGGGGAAGTACGCCTTCCACGTCTGTCCGACCGGCTTGGACGTGTGGCAGTAGTTCTTGCTCTCGATGCCGTCCGGGCCCTTCCACTGGTAGCAGGTGTCGACCAGGAAGCCCGAATTGTTCGAGAACTGAATGTAGTTGCCGGAGCTGGCAGAGGCGGTGGGTGCCGCGGCGACCGTACCCATGAGGGTCAGGCAGGCCATGGCAGCAATCGTCATCGACTTCTTGACAGCGCGCACGCTGGAATTCCTTTCCTGTCCTGCATCGTCTCCGAGGAGGGTCAGCAGCTCTTCTCGGTGATGGACGGGCCCCACGTGTAACCGCTCAGCTCGTAGCAGTGGTTGCTCTTCAAGTCGGTGATCTGCGGAGCTTCGAGATCGCCGATCGCCTGCCCGTGGACGAGCACCGTGACCTCGACGCCCGTGGCATCGGCGGGAATGTCCACGCCCCAGTCCGTGCCGATGGCCTTGTTGTCGTCGCAGCTGTCCGGAGTTGCCGAACCCTGCCACTTGTAGCAGGTCTTGGCGAGGAACCAGCCCTTGTTGGAGAACGCGATGTGACCCGAGTCCTGGGCAGCGGCGGGCGACGCCGTGACGGCCGTGCCGCCGAGGGCGAGCATCAGCGTGGCGACGCCGTAGGCCATGGATCGCTTTGACTTTGACACAGGATTACCTTTCTGAGAGGGAGAGAACTCAGCGACCGTTCAACAGCTGCTGGTCGCACGTGACAATGTCCTGGCCCACCCGCTTCCCTCCCGGGAGGGGAGTCTCGGTACGGAGGCCGGTGATCTGTGCGCCGCCAAACTTTCCGCCCTGGATCGACACGTTGGTGACCTTGCGGTCCATGTCGTAACCCATCTTGAGCATTCCCTTTTGGCCGGGCTTCACAGTGATTCCCACAGCACCTGAGCTGGTTTCGGTGTGGGACTGGGTGAATCCCGCACTGGCGCCGATGCCCAGCCGGTCCTTGACCAGCGTGACGTCGACACTGGCGCCGATATTCCACCCCCAGGAGAAGGTGTGCAGTGCGGTGATCGTCTGGGTGATGTCATTGCCGTTCGGACTACAGTTTTCGATCGGTCCGGTACCCAGGTCCTGGTTCTCCGCGTCATACCATTTGGTGACCTGGCCGGCGTCCTCAGTCGTCGTGGAGGCACACGAAACGGAGAGGCTGCCGCACTGCTGGAGTGCCTCCAGCACGTCGGCCTGCCGGGTCAGCGTGGTGCCGTTGTCGTACTTGACGGTCGCGCTTCCCTCGTTGAGCCAGTTGTCGGTGTGGCCATTGATCTCTTGCAAGGGCGCAGCCGCGGACGCCGCGGGCGCAGCCACGGCAAGTGCCATCGCAGACGCGGCGGCGGCGATTCCTGCCCGGTATCGGAAGGTCATGGGACGTTCTCGCTTTCTCGGCAACGGGAGCCTTACGGCTCAGGGGTTGTATGAGGTACTGACACCGGCCGGATCTGCCGGATCAGCCGGATTCAGCAACCGACTTCCAGAAGCTTCGAGTTGAAGGCGGTCCCGCTCACCTCGACACAGCGGTTCTTGCTGGGGTCCACGGCGATGCTGTCCGAGGGGGATTCCCAGGGGAAGTTCTTGAGGTCGATCACCACTTGGGTGGTGTTCGGCGGGACCCCCACCGTGTACGAATCGCCCATCGGGCGGGAGATGTTGCAGTAGTTCTTGTCCTCCGCGCCCACGAACGTGTAGCAGGTGGTGGCGGCTATCGCGGCGTTCTGCTTGATCTGGACGTGCGTGCCCTCCGCCGCAGACGCGGTGGTGGCGAACGCCCCCAGCGGCAGACATGCACCAGCTACGGTGGCCAGGCCGAGCAGAACCTTGCTACGCCTCTTCATACGACTCGATCCTTTCTCGAGAATTCACGAAGGCGACACCGTCCGCTGCACAACCCGTTCCGGGGCGCCCATCGTGTTCGCGTCATCAGTGATGGTGTGACAGTTCCCATTGTTGGTAGCCAATCCCGGACCGAGAACCCCTGTTTTGGCTATGGGCCCATAGCCAGGGCCATGAGCCATCCGACGGCATTCCCCTGCCCCTCGCCAGGGGGCGCCGCATAGGCACTTCCACCTCAACCCCCTTGACGGGAAGGATATTCAGCTATTCCTTGAGGTCGAAGAGAAGCTGCGCGAAGGACTCTTCCACGCAGGAGAATTTCCGGCCGAGGAGGTGCGCCATCACGATGGGGTGACTCGGCGGCGGGGGTGCGAGGTCGACCAGTGCAAGCCGTCCCTCACGCACTTCTTGCGCCACGCAGTGCCAGGACATGAGAGTTGCTCCCAGACCGGCGGACACCGCGAGCTTGAGTGCTTCGTTCCCCCACACCTCCCCCTTGTCGACGGGCTGAATGTTCCAGCGTCGCAGGGCGGCGTTCTGTAGGTGACGGGTTGCGGAACCACTTTCCCGCAGCAGCAACCGCTCCGTTGCCATGTCCTCGGCCATCGCCTGACGGTCAGCCAGCGGATGTCCGTTGCCCACGACGAGGACGAGCCGTTCGGACAGAATGGGCTCGGTGACAAGTCCCGGTGCGTTCGGCTCGCCATCGAGCAGCGCCATGCCGACCACCCCGTCGATAAGCTGCTGCGTCACCTGCTCCATTCCGCCCGTGTGGAGGTCCCACCGCAGTCCGGGAATCCGGGCGGTGAGACGGGCGAGTACGGCCGGCACCAGAATGGAGGCCGCGTCGTTGGTGGTGGCCACCCGCAGACGGGGTTCAGAGGAAGGCACCGTCAGCTGTACGGCGGTCAGTGCTTCTTCGGCGAGGGGCAGGAGGCGTTGGGCATACGACATGAAGGTCTCGCCCTTGGCGGTCAGCCGGATACGCGGCCCCGACCGGTCTATGAGGGTGGTTTGCAGAGAGGATTCCAAGCGTCGCACCTGGTTGGAGACCGAGGGCTGACTCATGTACAACTTCCGTGCGGCAGCGGAGAATCCCCCGCACTCCACCACCGCGACGAAGATCTGAAGTCGACGTAGGCACAGTGGGTTCACGTATCGGCCTTCCGTCGGCCCTTGTTCACCATGGGTATGAAACTGGTCCGCTGTTCACCTGTCTCCGTTAACCGGCCCTTGCGGTGGAGTTCATCGAGCATCGTGCCCAAATCCCCCTCGCTCGGGACCACACGATCCTTGGACCGGACGGAGCGCGGAGCACGGAAAATGAAGGCGGAGCTTGAGCCCCGCACACCACCATTGCCGTCGCCACACAGAAAGACGGGCACCAGCACGCGGACATCGGTTAACGACGCGAGGGGAACGCGGAACGCAGAGGTGGAGGGAAAGGGGCCACGGGTGGGGGGTTGCGTGGTCATGAGGTCATGCTTGGAACCGCACTTCATGGTTTTTCTGTCGTTACATGATGAGAACGTAACAATGCATCGGAAAACGCGACGCGGTGGCGGGAAATGTCGTCGCAGCGGTCGGCGCGACCAACTCCCCCTAAGGAAGTCGAATTCCGCACGTGCGGTTTGCAGTTGACGCCGCACCAGCCCGAATCTTGGCCTCGCCCGCCCCCGGTGCCCGCCGCCTCTGATACACCGCCCCCGTCAGCGCACCGGGGAACCCCGGCGCCACCACCCTGCACCCCTTGCCACAACCCACCCGGGCCGACCGGCCACCAGGCCGACGCAACCCCACGAACGGGTGACGCCCACCGTTCGAGTCGCCGCCCGGGCCCGCCATCAAGGCCGCGCCCGGCCTCCAGCACCCAATAGAACATGCATCCACGATCTGCCCCCTCGTCACCCGTTACGGGGAGCCAAACCGACCGTTCTTTAGAGCACCTGTACCCACGACTCGCCCTCCTGGAGATGTCATGGATCCTGTGCCCGTCCTCGTGAAGCGTCCCGCCGGGTTCGAACGGCGGCAGCCTGGGCTCTTGCCGGCCGTTCGCCCCAGGCGCGTGCTTGACGCTTTGGCATGGCCCGTTGACCGCCCGTCCCGTATGGCAACGAGGTGGTGGGCATGAGTGCGGCGAACGGGGCCGCGTCCCCGTCACCGAATGAGCGAGCCGGCGTGCCGGGCCCCCGCCGTGAACCACTGGGACTGCCACCGACCGCGGTGCCCACGGGGCCGGGTGACGGCGATATGGCCGATGAGTTGGAAGAGGCGTACTGGTCGGTCTACGACGGCGCCGCGGCCCAGTCGACGGTCCGCGAAGTACTGGTGCGACTGCCGCGCATCGTCCGGCAGATCGGCCGGCTGGCGTGGCAGGCCGACCGCCGGGCCACGCTGGCCGTCGTGGTGCTACAGCTGGTGTCCGCGGCGATGTCGGCCTTCGGGCTGGTGGCCTCGGTCGGCGTGCTGCGTGAGCTGTTCGGCCACGGGCCGACACCCGACAAGGTCCGCAACGCGGTGCCGCAGATCCTGCTCGTGGTGGGCTTCCTGTCCGCACGGGCACTTCTTGAGGCCGGGGTCGCCGTCGCACAGGCGCGGGTGACACCAAAGATCCGCACCGCGCTGGAATGTGACTTCTTACGGCTGACCGCGCACGTCCGGCTGGAGGTCGTCGATGACGCCGACTGGCACGACGACGCCTATCGTGCTTCCGACCGCGGCCTGTTCTACGCCCGGCAGATCGTCGGCCAGGTCATCTCGCTGGCCTCCACTCTCCTCGGCCTGATCGGCACGGCCGGCGTCCTCACCTCTCTGCACCCCGCTCTCCTCCCCCTGCTCCTGCTGTCCGTCCTGCCCGTGGGTGCCGCGGCCGTCCGCACGGCACGGGCCCGGTTCCACAGCTTCAAGCGCTGGAACGCACTCCAGCGCCGGGTGCGGGTCTTCTCCTGGCTGCTGCTGGAGCGGGACGCCGCCGCCGAACTGCGCTCCGACACCGCCCAGAACGCCATCCTGGACGAGCACCGCCGGCTGACTGCCCGGATCGCGGAGGAGGACACCCACCTCGGGGTGAGTTCCGCGCTGCTGACGCTGGCCGGCCGGGCCGTGGGAGGCGTCGGGACCGGCGTCACCTACGTCGCGCTGGGAGCCATGCTGATCGCCGGGTGGCTTCCCCTCGCGGCCGGTGCCGGCGCCGTGCTGGCGATCCAAACCGGACAGACCGCGTTGACGCGCTTCGTGGACGTCGCGCATCTGGTCTACGAACACGCCATGTGGGTCGATGACCTCCTGGCCTTCCAGGAGCGCTGCCGTGGGCTACAGCCCCGTCGGCGTACGGTGACCGCGCCCGCCACCGTCGCCACCCTCACCCTCGACGACGTCAGCTTCACCTACCCCGGAAAGGAGACCCCCGCGCTGAGCAGCGTCTCGATGACGCTGCGGGCCGGGGAGACCGTCGCCTTCGTGGGCGTCAACGGCTCGGGAAAGAGCACCTGTTCACGGCTGATCGCCGGGCTGTACGAGGCGGACGAAGGTGCGGTGCGCTGGGACGGGGTGGACGTGCGGGACATGGATTCCGAGTCGCTCCAGGCGCGCGTCTCCACCGTGTTGCAGGACCCGGTGCACTTTCCCTTCAGCGCGCTGGCGAACCTCACGGTCTCGCGCGGCACGCTCACGGAGGCCGATCCTCAACGGGCGTGGGACGCCGCACGGGCCTCCGGTGCCGAGCAGGTCATCGCCGGACTGCCGGGAACCTGGCAGGCGGTGCTGTCCAAACGGTTCCGGGGCGGTCAGGAGCTGTCGGCCGGACAGTGGGCCAAGATCGCCGTCGCGCGGGGGCTGTACAAGAACGCTCCCGTGCTGCTGCTCGACGAACCGACCGCGAGCATGGACCCCAAGGCCGAACACGCCGTGTATCAGGCGGTGTTGAGGAACAACAATCGGGCGGACCGGATCACCGTACTGATCTCACACCGGCTGGCGAGCGTCGTGGAGTGCGACCGGATCTTCGTCTTCGACGGCGGCCGGATCACCGAAGCCGGCTCACACCAGCAGCTCATGGCCCTCGGCGGCGACTACGCCCAGATGTTCACCCTCCAGGCAGCCGGCTACCAGGCGGTGCCCGCCACCCCCGACCCCGAACCGAGGACGGCACACCCGTGAACGACCAGACGTCACAGACCGATTCGGTCCCATCGCCCCACCCCCTGCCCCAGAGGGCGAACGCATCAGCCCTGAATGCGTACCCTCAACGCCGCTCCCGCTGAACCCCGCCCAGGTAAGGAGACACCACCATGCAGAGCGACACTTGGGACACCGTCGCCCGTCTGGCCCGACGCTTCAACGCCCACGACGACGAACGCGGTCTGGACGCCGCGCAGCAGTGGACCCTCCAGGTGCTGAAAATCGCCGAGGAGACCGGCGAAGCCTCTCAAGCCGTCATCGGTGTCCGCGGCACCAACCCCCGCAAGGGTGACAGCCACACCTGGCAGGACGTGCACGCCGAGGTCGCCGACGTCATCATCACCGGCCTGGTCACTCTCGCCCGCATGCGTCCCGACGACGCCGCGCCCTACCTCCGCCGGCAACTCGCCGCCAAGGCAGCCAAGTTCCTTCCTTCTGAGCCCGGCACGGGTGTCACTCCCGGCGTGAAGACGCAATGAGCGGCATCTGACTGCCGCCGGGGCTCGGGCGCCCGCCCTCGCTCGCTGGAACACGCCGAGCCGTCGCACAGACGGACGGGAGCGGGAGCGAGGGCGGGGCGCCGGCGGGGCGCAACGCAGTGCACACAGCCCAGGCCCACCATCGATTGATTTTCAATCGAAACCAATCGATAATCGATACATGCATCGCTTCTACATCGACGCGCTCCGGGTCGGCATCGCCGCAGTGATCCTGTTCGGCCTCTTCGGCCAGATCGTGGTCATCCCGACGACGGCAGCCGATGAGGTCGACCGCTTCCCTCCCTACGCCCCGTTCGCCGCGCCCTACGTGACCGTGGCGATCGTCGGTATCGTCTGCGTCCAAGTGGCGCTTGTCGCCGTGTGGATGCTGCTCACCATGGTCCAACGCGACGCGATCTTCACGCCGCGGGCCTTCCGATGGGTCGACACCATCATCGGGTGCTCCCTCGTGGCAACGCTGCTGGCAATGGGTGTCACCGGACATCTGGCCCTCACCGACATCCCCTCCCCCAACGACGGCATGGAGGTCCTCGGTGCACTGGCCGCAGCGATCGCAAGCGTCGGCGTGGGGGCGGGGTTCGCGATGCTCATCGTCATCATGCGCAACCTCTTGCACAAGGCGACGGAGCTACAGACCGAGATCGCCGAGGTGGTCTGATGGCGATCATCGTCGACCTCGACCTCCAGCTCGCCAAACGCGGCCTGTCAGTGGGCGAGTTCGCCGATGCCGTCGGCATCACCCCCGCCAACATCGCCGTACTGAAAAACGGCCGCGCGAAGGCGGTGCGCTTCACGACACTCGACGCGATCTGCCGCACCCTCGACTGCCAGCCCGGCGATGTGCTGCGCTGGGTACCCGACGAGAGCACGGATGAGACCTAGCGTCTGGCTGGGACGGGGCTTGTCACAGCCACTCCCCTCAGGGCTGTGACAAGCACCGTCACCGACAGGGGCGCCGGGCCCCGTGGAGGCCGCGGGCTTGCCCTTCCCGCTCCCCGCGCCCTAGAAGCTGAAGCTCATGAATGCCCCATATCCGCGCTCGGCGGCGTTCGTGAAGAATGCGACGAGTTCCTCGTAGGCGCGCTCGAGCCAGTCCAGTTCACCCTCGGGGTCGAACCTCCACGTGTTGGGGTACACGTCCTCCTTCGTCATCTGCTCCGGGTCATAGTGGACCGCCAATTGCTCCCACGGGGTCGCCCCTAGTTGCCGGGCCACGCTCTCGATCTGCTCCGCGGTCCAGCCGAACAGGGTGCCGTCCTCCAGGATCGGGAAGCCGTCCATCAGGAAATCGAGCTGCACATCCGTCTCGTCGAGCAGGAACTGAAGACCGGCGAACGCCTTGTCCGGGCCACCGTGGGGGCGATCCGACAGCGGGAAGGTGTCGCTGTCGTACAGCTCGTAGTGGTATTCACCGGCCCAACTCGGCTCCTTCTCAGCCCTGTTCAGTTCTTCCGTGGTCACGCTGATGTACCCGATGCTCACACCCATGAAAGCCAATCCCCCTTGGTCTGCCGCTTGGCCGAGCCTTGCCCGGACAGCGATCTCGAACAGTGCCGGCGAGTGTTCCACACGGGTCTGACAACAGGCTGCGACGTGGGCGGCGAGCACCGCATCGGTGGCCAATACGTGCCCGCCGCGCAGACGAACCGTATTCGTCGGCGGGCAACTGTCGGGACCAGTACGGCGGGTGGGCCCCTCCATACCTGGTTGGTGGGGACAGCTCCACCCATGATTCGGGGGTGGGGCGCATGGTCGCCGTCACGGCCGGCGGCAACCCTTAGGGGATGAGAAGACACACGTCCGCTTTCCTCGCCTTGCTCCTTTCGCTCGGCGCGGTGGCCGCCGCGACGGCCCCGTCCCCGGCGCAGTCGCCGGTACCCGCCCTGGAACGCAAGGCGCATCCGCTGCGCACCACCGAGCCCCACGGGCCCCTGGACGATCTGCGCCCGCTCGGCCGCATGGTGAAGGACGCACGGGTGGTGGGTCTGGGCGAGGCCACCCACAGTTCGCATGAATTCTTCGCCATGAAGCACCGGGTCTTCCGCTTCCTCGTCGAGGAAAAGGGCTTTCGCAGCTTCGCCCTGGAGGGAAGCTGGAGCACCGGACTACGGCTCAACGACTATGTGCTGCACGGCAAGGGCGATCCACGGCAGATCATGCGCGAGGAGTTCCAGAGCGACTACTCCTGGTGGAACAACACCGACTACCTGAACCTGCTGACGTGGATGCGCGGTTACAACAGCCGGCATCCGCACGACCCGGTCCAGTTCATGGGCGATGACTTCGGGTACGCCGGCCCGGAGCTCTACGACCGGGTGACCGGCTATGTGGCAAAGACCCACCCGGCGCTGCTGCCGCGCTTTAGGGAGCTCTACCGCGGTCTGCGTCCCACGACCACCGTCGACGCCCATATCAACGGATATCTGAAGCGGCCGCCGGCCGAGCGGAAAGCGATAGCCCACCGGACCGGGCGCGCGCTGAGTCTGCTCAAGCGGCAGCAGCCCGGCGCGGGTTCCGCCGGTGGGGAGGCGCACGCCTGGGCCGTACAGCATGCCACCGCCATCGACCAGACGGCCCGGGGCTACGCCTTCGACTTCGACGACCCCCGGCAGGTGGCGGCGGCCATGCGCTACCGCGATGCGATCATGGCGGACAACGTGGCCTGGTGGCAGAAGCACACCGGGGACAAGACGATGCTGTCGGCTCACGACGGGCATGTCGCTCTGCGGACCCACGACCCGCAGCACTACCCCAAGGTGCAAGGGAGCTTTCTGCGCGACACGTTGGGCACCGGATATGTGAGCATCGGCATGACCTTCGACCGGGGTTCGTTCAACGCCACCGGAGCCGACGGGCAGGTCCGGGCCTTCACCGTGGGTCCCGCGAAACCGGGCAGCAATGAGTACACCCTGGACCGGGTGCGCCACCGCGACTACGTCCTGGACCTGCGCACCGCCCCGCCCGCGGCGCGCACCTGGCTGGCCACGGCCCGTGCGACCAAGAGCATCGGCACGGAGTATCCCGGGCCCGGGGCGGAGTACCGGATCGCGCTCGCGCGGTCGCACGACATCGTCGTCCATCTGCACCGCGTCCGGGCCGCCCGGCGGCTGGCCACTACGGCTCCGGCCGGGAAGTGAGCCGGCGGCATCCTCCGCGGCGGGCCTGGTCCGCCGCGGAGGCGGCGGGCCTGGTCTGCCGTTGGTCACCAGGCCGGTGAGCAGGGCGGAGCAGGCAGGTGAGCAGGACAGGGACCTCGCCTTGGTGAAGTAGCTCGGATCCCACGCGCCGACGGCCCGACCTCCACCACGCGTACTCCCCGCGCCCCGATGCGCTTGAGCACCGCACACGTCCTGGGACAGGCTGCCCGTCCCGGCCGCCTGTCCCAGTTGCCCGCCCCGGCGCCCGTCCCAGATGATGCGCTTCGCCGCCGGCGACCGTGCAATGGAGAGGGGGCAGGCTGCGGAGTCGGCAGGAGGCGAATGCGGGTGGACAGGCGTTGGGCCGCACGTCTGGCGCTGGCGGCGGGGGCGGCGGCGCTGCTGGTCCTGCTGGTGTTTGCCGGGATCCGGAGCATCGCGCTGGTGGGCGTGGGGGTGGCCGGGCTGGCTGCCACGGCGGCCGGGCTGTGGTGGGTGCTGGCGCACACAGGGGTGATCAGGGTGCTCGCGCTCATACTGGCGACCGCCACACCGGTCGTCGTCCTGGTGCTCTACGCGGTCGCCGGGCTGCTGTGGGTGGTGCTGGTCTCGCTCGCCCTGTGGGCGCTCGCCGTCTTCACGGGCAGAACGGCACTGGCACCGCACACCGAGCCGGCGCGCACACAGGAACGCCCGGTCGCCCCGCCGAGACGCCCGTTCCTCATCATGAACCCGCGCTCGGGCGGCGGTAAGGTCGGCAGATTTCACCTGGCGGAGCGGGCCAGGGCGCTCGGCGCCGAGGTCGTCGAGCTGGATCCCGCGCAGCCGCAGGATGTGGCCGAGCTGGCGCGACGGGCCGTCGACGAGGGCGCCGATCTGCTCGGTGTCGCGGGCGGCGACGGGACGCAGGCGCTGGTCGCGGGCGTGGCGGCGGCACGCGATGTGCCGTTCGTCGTCATCTGCGCCGGCACCCGCAACCATCTCGCCATGGACCTCGGCCTCGACCGTGAGGATCCCTCGGCCTGCCTTCAGGCGCTCACCGACGGTGTCGAGCTGCGCATGGACCTGGGCTTCATAGATGTCGGGCAGCCCACGGCAGAAGGCCCGGGGCGCGTCTTCGTCAACAACGCCTCCTTCGGCGCGTACGCGAGCGTGGTGCAGAGCCCGGCCTATCGCGACGACAAGGCCCGGACGATCCTCCAGGTGCTGCCGGACCTGCTGACCCACCACAGCGGCCCGCGCCTGACGGTGCGTACGGGCGCCCTGACCGTCGACGGCCCCCAAGCCGTCCTGGTGAGCAACAACCCCTACCGGATGGGCGATCCCGCGGGGCTGGGACGGCGGGAACGGCTGGATACCGGCGTCCTCGGAGTGCTCGGTGTCACGGTCGACAATGCCGTCCAGGCGGCCGCGATGCTGCGCGGACGGCGTGGGACCGGTCTGGCCTCGACCACCACCCGCGAGGTGGTCATCGAGGCCGATGCGCCCGCCGTCCCGGCCGGTGTCGACGGCGAGGCCCTCACCGTGCCCACCCCCGTACGCTGCTGGATCGCGCCCGGCGCGCTGCGCGTACGGCTGCCCCGCCACCGCCCCGGCACACCGCGCGGCAAGCCGCCGATGGATTGGCGCAGGGTGCGCCGGCTGGCCCTGACGGTGGGACGGACCGCGGCGGGGCGGGAATCCGGCTGATCAGCACCGCACGCTCCGCAGTCCAGCGGAAGCGCGACAGCGTGCCGAATCTCGCCCATCGGTGACCGGATAACAACCCTCCGTGGCATCGTGGTCCACTTCTTGAGTTTCGCCGCCGTAACGGAACCCCGGCATCCACCAGCCCCTCTCTCTGGGCGCCCACCGGGGCACTTCAGGGCGAAAAAATGCGATGAGGACCGTTATGCGTGATTACAGTCGGCGAGGGATGCTCGGACTCGGGGCGGGGGCGGCGGCGGCCCTGTCCGTAGCGGGGTGCTCCCCCTCCGATACGTCGGAATCCGGCAAGGTGGCGGCCAAGCCCGGCCAGCGGAAGCCCCGGTCGAAGCCGATCGGCGACGGCTCGACCGCGTACACCGGCAAGCAGCCCCACCAGCCGCCCACGCCGGAGCGGCTGGCGCCGGGCCAGAAGCCGCCCCAGTTCGTGGTCTTCTCCTGGGACGGGGCGGGCGAGGTGGGCAACGGCCTTTTCCCCCGGTTCCGCAAGCTCGCCCGCGACCACAACGCCTCGATGACGTTCTTCCTCTCGGGGCTGTATCTGCTGCCCGAGTCGAAGAAGCGCCTGTACCACCCGCCGAACAACCCCGTCGGTGCCTCCGACATCCCCTATCTCACCGATGACCACATCAAGTTGACGCTGAAGAACCTGCGGGCGGCGTGGCTGGAGGGCCATGAGATAGGCACCCACTTCAACGGCCATTTCTGCGGCACCGGCAGCGGCTCGGTCGCCCACTGGACCCCCGCCCAGTGGGACTCCGAAATACAGCAGGCCATGGACTTCGTCACCAAGTGGCGCACGAACACCGGCTTCACCGATCTCGACCCGCTGCCGTTCGACTACGGCAAGGAACTCGTCGGCGCCCGCACGCCGTGTCTGCTCGGCCAGGAGAACCTGCTGCCGACGGCGAAGAGGCGGGGCTGGCGGTACGACGCCAGCTCGCCCGGCGGCCTCCAGGTCTGGCCCACCAAGAAGCAGGGCATCTGGGACTTCCCGCTCCAGTCGATACCGTTCGGCAGCCTCCCCGCCGGGGTCCTCTCGATGGACTACAACATCCTGTACAACCAGTCCCAGAACTCCACCAAGGGCCCGCCGGCCAAATACCCGGGCTGGCGCAAGCAGGCCGCCCAGGCATATATCGACGGCTTCCAGCGGGCTTACGAGACGAACCGGGCTCCCTTCTTCGTCGGGAACCACTTCGAGCAGTGGAACGGCGGCATCTACATGGACGCCGTCGAGGATGCGATCAAGCACATCGCCGACGAGAAGCACCAGGACGTCCGCTTGGTCTCCTTCCGTCAGCTGTGCGACTGGCTCGACGCTCAGGACCCCAAGGTCCTCGCCGACCTGCGCCGACTCGACGTCGGGCAGAAGTTCACCGCCCGCGGCTGACGAGTGCCGGAGGGGTGCGGATCCCCACCCCTCTCCCTCCGCGGCAACGAGGGTGGGGATATGAGCGGGCGCGGCGGTAAATCGCCTGCCGGTTGTCCGAGTTGATCCCGCTATCCGAGTCGATGTGGCATCTGCCGTCCGGAAACGCTCCCCAGTGCCGTGCCCGGCGCCCTGCTCTGTTCTTCCCCGGCTCTGCCCCGCGAGCCGGAGCAGCGGCGATTCCCGCATTCCACCCGCCGATAGTTCAGGCACCCAGATAGGACAGTGAGCAGACATGAAATGGGCTTCCACCCTCACCGCCGCCGCTCTTGGAGCCGGCGCGGTCGCCGGACCCGTCGCCGCGGCTACGCCTTCTGTCGCAGCACCCCAGCGGGCCACGGCAGTTACCTCGACGGTGCACTGCACGTCCAGTAATCACCGGCTGGCCAAGAAGCTGGCGGCGGATATCGCCGAGGCGCTGGCGAGCCGGAAGAGCATGGCGTCACTCTCCTTCTTCGACCGGCCCACCGGGACCAGTTGCACCTCCGACGCTGCCAAGAAGTACGACGGGGCCAGCGTGACGAAGACGGTCATTCTCGGGGCCCTGCTGTATCAGAAGGGCGGCACCCTCACCGAGGCGGAAGACGCCCTCGCACGCAAGATGATCATTGATTCGGACAACGCCTCCGCGACCACGCTGTGGAAGCAACTGTCCGATCTGAAGGATCCCAAGAAGCCGGACCCGGTCAAGATCCAGGAATTCCTCGACAAGGCCGGGATGAGCCACACCGTCCTCGACAAGGAAGGCTCCTGGGGCCTCACCCAGGTCACCGCGGACGACCAGGCCAAGCTCCTGCGCCTCTTCACGGGTGACGACGACTCGGTCCTCGGAAACAAGAGCCGCTCGTATGCGCTTGAGCTCATGAATCAGGTGCAGAGCGTCCAGCGCTGGGGAGCCACCGCCGGCGCTCCGCTCGACGCCGTCATCCATGTGAAGAACGGCTGGCTCCAGCGCAGCCAGAACCCTGATGTCGATACTTTCGACAGGGGTGACTGGAAGGTGAACAGCATGGCCGCCCTCACGGAGAACGGGTACGACTCCGGGCTGGTCGTCCTCACCGAAAACAACAGGGTCCCCGAAGGGCACCCCACGAACGAAGGGTGGGACTACGGGATCGAAACGATAGAGACCGTCTCCCGCGCCATATACCGGGACGTCTATCCGGACGCTGACGGCTACGACCCGAGCCGGCCGACTTCTCCGGCCGCCGTGTCCGCAGCCGAGCCCGGGAAGGCTCACTGAGCACTCCCCGGGCTCGTCAGGACGATCAGGCCGGCCGGTGTTCGTGAGCCGGAGCGGAATTGATGTCCAGAATCTCGCGGAAAGCGGTCATGCACGGCGAGCAATAGCGTGCGGTGGGGTCGTCATCCTGGTCCGATGGCCTGGGGCCATGGGAAGCCAGCTTGCGGCCGCACAAGGTGGCACGGGCATCGTGCTTGGCCATGACGTGCCACACCTGTCCTGAGCTGCCGGTCGTCGAGGGGCCGGCGCGCATCTCGTACATGGGCCTCTCCCTGGTGCTGGTGGGGGGACTGGACGGCAGGGAACAACTAGCCGCCGCCAGTGCCGTGGGTCCGTTCCATCCGTTGCTCATGGAACACGAGGGCACTCGCCTGGGCCATCGCGGAAGGGCTGGTCGGGTGAACCGGCATCGTGCCGAGTTCGAGCGTCCGCGGCCGGGGGAAAGGATGCCGGCCGCGAGCGCGGGCCGTCGCGGACCGAGCGGTCCGCGACGGCTTCGGAATCCCCACAGGTGTCCCCACAGGTATCCCCATGGGCTTCCTCATAGGTTTCCCCGCAGGTATCCCCACGGGCCTCCTCGCGGGCCTTCTCGCGTCGCTGGCGGTGCAGGGCCGTATTGATGGCCGATACCGTCTGTGACCCCGGTGGACAGGACACCGCGATCCGCGCGTACGGGGCCTCGGTACGGAGGTCCACCACGACCGTCGGCGACCGGCGCGGGCGGCGCAAGGCGAGGAAGTCCTGGCCTTCACCGTGCCGCCACACTCCCACGCACAGTGCGCCCGGAACCGCCAGTGCACGGGTGCGGACGCGGATGCCCCGCAGCGCCCGCCACCAGTCCGGCTGGATGCTCACCTGCTCCACGGCAGCCAGCGGCACCCGTACGTCTCCGTGCCTGGCGATGAGCTTCTCCCACCACGCGAGCCCCATCACCAGGTCGTCACCGTCCACCAACAGCCGTGCCACGGCCACGCTCCTGCTCGGGTCGCTGGTCAGCCCTGTCCTGGGACTGACCTCTGCCCGCTGCCGGAATGCGGCTACCGCACCGCCCGGCAATCGGGTGACGCGCTGGCTGCGCGCTCGCGGCGGCGCACTTCAGGTGCCGCTACGAATGGCTTTGCGGGCGGCCTTGAGCCAGCCGGCCTTCTGGGCAGCGAGCTGCTGGAATTCCGCGGCATGGCTGCGCACCGCACCGTGCTGCAACCGGGTTTCCGCCGTGCTCCAGACCGACACGAGACGGGTCTCCCGCTTGCACCGCACATCCGCCTGTGCCACCGCGACCTCGTGTCGGGAAGGCCGGGGCGATTTCGCCCAGCGGTTGTCACCGGCGGCGGCGAGCGGATCCGGATAGCGATATCCGTCCCGCTTCATACAAGCGCTCCAGGAGCGGACGACGGAGCTCACCGCGCGATCCTTCCGGGAGGCCGTGAACTCCTCGCGTATGCGGCGGTTGAACAGCGTCGTGCTGCCCTTGGGAACACCTCGGAGCAGGCGGACATGGGCCTTTTTCCAGCACCCACTGACGCCGTCCTTCCCATACGCGGCGAGCTGCGCGGCGCGTGGCATCTTCTCCCGGGCGCGCCAGATCGCGTCCCGTCGGGCGGTTTCCGGCGGGGCCGGCGGCTGGTGGTAGCCGAACCGGCGGGCGACCTCCGGCTCGATGACCCCGTAACGGCGTCGTTGCGGCGGGTCCGGGTCGACGGCGCTCGGTCGGGGAAGCGCGGTCCATCCCTTTCCCTCGGCGCGCATACAGCCGCGGATCAGGACGTCTTCGGCCGATTCGATGGTGTGGACATCGGGGCCGGAGAGCGCGTAGGCGTCGAACGGCAGGACCAGCCGGCGTACTTCCTTCGAAGCGGGTGGCACGGCCGGGGGCGGGGCACTGTGGTGCGGCGGGGAGGGCACTACCCCGGAAGAACACCCGGTGACCAGCGCCAGCAGAGCCAGAGCGGCGGCGATATGACGGAATTGCATGGTGGCCTCACTACGCACTGCGGCGCGGTGGGACGCCCGCTGCCGGACGCCCCACTGCTCTGCTCTGCTACCGGAACGTTACGCAGCTGGCCTTGTTGTCGAACCCGTTGTTGGACAGGTCGTTGTCGGAGCTGTGCGCGTTGGAGTAGTAGTGCGGCCCGACGCAGCTGCCGGGGTGGTCGCTGAGCACCACGAAGTGGGACGTGGTGTTGTTGACCGAGCTGGTGCCGTTGTCGATCTTGCGGCCCTTGTGCGGTCCGCTCAGCCAGCGGTTGTTCCGCAGGTCGCGGTCGGAACCCGTGACATAGGCATAGCCGCCGCGCCGGTTGTCGTCCTTGAAGAAATAGAACTTGGCGGCAGCGAGGCCCACCTCGGCCCGGGCCGCGGAGTCACCTGCCGCTGCGTGCGGCGCGGCCGGAGTGGCGGTGGTGGCGTCCGCGGTGGCCGCACCGATCCCGATGAGTCCCACCGTGCTCAGCGCCGCCGCGCCCACCGTCCGCATCATGTTGCGCTTCATGTGCTCTTCTCCCCCTTGAATCAACGGTGTTACCGACATGGGGGGCCTTCCCGGTCATGGAATGCCCCCTCCCCCGGGCAGCTGCCCGGTGTCGGAGCCGGATCGATTCAAGCACTTGTCGCACAGCAGGTACACCGGATTCGATCAGATTCGAAAGCGCGGGGAGGGGGACGCGCATCGGCAGGGGGTGGATGGAGGCCCCGGGCCTGCGGGTCTGTGCCCCTGCCGGCGCGCAGGGCGGTTACGAGCCATGTGGAGATTCGACGGAACGCGGTGGGGCCGTGGTCGAGTGGGGAGCCCAGAAGACGCCGCTGCGCGTCATTCACCCCATCGTTGTGTGTACCCCTCTCGCAGCGGGCCGCCGAGCAGGTCGAGCAGCTCCCCGGCCGCGGCTGCCAACGGGGCGGGGTCGCCGTGTTCGGCCACTGCTTTATGGCCGTCCAGCAGAGCTCTGCCTCGTACCGGGTCGGCGCCGAGCAGCCTTCGGGGCAGCCATTTGCCGATGCCGGTCCAGGCGCGGTGGTGGGCGGTGAGCAGATGTGCGGCCTCGCGAAGGGTGAAGTCGGCGAGGGAGAGCTGTTCGTACCGTTCGCCGCGGCCGGCTCGTCGACCTGGCCGAGTGTCGCTCAGATCGTCCATGAAGCAGGTGAGGACGTAGCAGCCGCGTTCCCACTCGGTGGGTGTGAGGGGTGGCGGGCCGGAGGCGAGAACCGCGCGGGCCTGGGCGCGCGCACGGGCCACATGGCCGTGCGGATCCATCAAGGGGCAGACCCTGGTCATAGAGGAAGAGAACGGTGCCCCGGCGGCGCGCTCGGTCCCATTCGAAGAACCCGGGGAGGTCCGCAAGGGTGTGCAGGAACAGTTCGGCCGGGCGGCCGTCGTGGCGGATCACTTCGCGGCGGCTGGTGTCCGAGTCCGGGAGCAGGATGGCCACGTCCAGGTCGCTGGTCGGAGTGGCGCGGCCTTGAGCGGCCGAGCCGCCGAGTATCGCGCCCAGGGCCTGCGGGTAACGGCTCGCGACCAGGTGAAGAGCTTGGGCTGTCGGGGCTGCTTGATCATCCACGGGTGCTCCACTCGGTCTGGTCAGTCCACTCGTTCCACTGGTCCGCTCCGTCCACTGGGCCCACTCCGTCCACTCAGCGCAGATCCAGGCCGAGTTCCTTCTCCAGCACGGTGGCCTGTTCCGGTGTGGCGAAGACGTAGTAGCTGTCGTAAGTGGCCTCCCGGAGGTGCACGAAGTCGGCCAGGTAGAACCGGCGGGTGTCGTCGCCGGGGTCGGGATCGACGTGGCCGATGAACTCCGAGATCGCCAGATGGTCGAGGTAGTCGAACGAATGGTGCTCGGTGTCCTGGGTCAGCGGGACGCCGTTGCGGGTGAACTCCAGGATTTCGCCGTACTCGCCGCCGTGCAGCCTGACATCGGTGATGGTGACCGCGCCGTCGGTGAGTGCCGCGGCCTCCGTCAGCAGGCTCGTATAGCTCCCCTCCAGGTCGTCGACATCGTCCGCGTGGGCCGATATCGCCACACCGAACGATTCGAGCGCGCCCGGCACTTCATGGGGTGTCAGCTCGCTGTGTGCGAAGCGCCAGAACTCCGTGAGCACGCTGTCGGCCTTCTCCTGGGACACCATCCCCAGCCGCGTCAGGAGCGCCCCCACGTGTGCGTACGAGGACGCCCGGAACCAGAACAGCTCGTCCTTCAGCCCGCGCCGCCGCTCGTTCGGCTCCCCCTCCCCCTCTAGGAGCAGCTCACGCAGGCACTCCAGCGGAATCGCCGCGCCCCCGATCCGCTTGTCCGGCTGGTCCACGAACGGCACCGCGGTCCACAGGTTCTCCCGCGAGCCCGGGGCCCCGGGCTCGGTGTCGGGATCGAACGGTATGTACTGCCACACCGCCCCCTTGTTGCGCCGGATCACCTCGCCCAGATACCAGCAGGCGCCCTGCACGAACGGCTCGTCCCGCGCCGCGTCGAACTCCACCGCCGTCGCGAACCGCTGCTTCACGACGCCTTCCAGCCAGTCCAGGGTGCCGGGGTGGAAATTCCACCGCCACGCTCCGTCGAAGGCGTCCTTGACCCAGTCCGGGTGTCCTTCACTCCGCTCGGCCAGCCACGCCGACAGCACCGGATCCTCCGGCCGCGCCACCCTGGGGTCCACGAGCGGTGTGTGCTCCTTGACCGGCTGCCATGCCGGTATCGCCTGCTGCCGCTCCGTCACGGCCTGCCGCAGTCGCGCCAGCTCCTCGGCGAACGCGGTCCCCGTACGGACCCGGAGCGCGTACGAGAGCAGCAACATCGGTGCGACGGGCGAGAGGTGCAGTTCCGGGTCGGGACAGATGACGGGCTGCCCGGGGCGACCGTCGACCGGCCGGGTGTTCCAGCCCCACCCGCCACCCGCGACGCCGAGCAGGACCTCACCGAGATAGGCCGCCGCACTCTCCGTGAACTCGGCCCGCTGCTCGCTCTCCTGGCCGGAGTCGTCCCGCTCCAGCAGGTGCGCCTCCAGCGCGTCCAGCGACCGGAGACCGTAGTCCAAGGGGAAGTCCTCGGGAAGGAGCACTCTCTCCAGGAGCAGTAGCTGATACGGCAGTTCGTCGAGCCACTTCTGGAGGAGATGCGGCGGGGAGTTCTCCGGCTGTGTCTCAGCGGTCATGCGGACACTGTAGGGGCGGGCACTGACACCGGACTGGCCGAAGACCCGCGGCCCGGCGGTGCCTCACGGTGTGAGGTGGGAGCATCCGCTGAACCCGGCCGTATGTCCGGTTCCACCTCCGCTGAAAGGCAGTTCGCGATGGGATACGTCACGCAGGACTCATGGGACGCCCACTACGGAGAAGGCCGTTCCTTCCGGCCGCTCGACGACATCGAAGTCACCCTGCTCCATGACCTGGTCCCGGCCCCGTCCGGCGGCGGTCATGCCCTGGATGTGGGCTGTGGCCTGGGCGAACTCGCCCGGCACCTCGCGGCCGCCGGCTACACCGTCGATGCCCTCGACCACTCCGACTCCGCTCTCAGCGTCGCCGAGCAGACGCCACCGGCATCCGGCACGGTGCGGTTCGTACGGTGCGACGTCGAGCGGGACTCGCTCGACGGCCTGCACTCCTCGTACGACCTCATCGCCTTCCGGCTGAGCTACGCCTTCATCGGCGACCGCACCCGTGTCCTGCGCCGGCTGCGCGCACGGCTGAGCCCCGGCGGCGCGGTCGTCGTCATCACGCCGGTCGCGGCGGCGGTGCCCGCCGACCGCCGCGGTATCGCGCTCGACGAGGAGGAGATCGCCCTGCTGTCCGCCGGATGGCACACGGTCGAACGACATGACGCGGCAGGGCTGGCGTTCCTCGTGCTGCGCGACCCGGCCTCGGGCCCGGTGACCTACGGGGCCAAGGGGCGCCCGTCCCCGCACGCGTTGACCGGTGCGGGCGTCGTGGTGACCGATGAAGCGGGTCATGTGCTGCTGGGCAGGTCCCGGAGGGGGCTGTGGGAGCTGCCCGGCGGCAAGAACGACGGCGGCGAATCGTTCGTCGAGGCCGCCGTGCGCGAGCTGGAAGAGGAGACCGGCCTGACGGCCAGGGCAGCCGATGCGCGGGTGCCGGCGATCCTGATGGACGCCGTACACGGCATGCCGCGGGTGACCGCCGCGGTGCGTGTCCTCGCCTTCCGCGGCGAACCGGCCGTACGGGAACCGGATCTCATCAGCCGCTGGGAGTGGCACGACCGCGCCGACCTCCCCACTCTCGCCGACGGGCTGTTCACGCCCAGCGCCCATGTCCTGGATGTCATCTGGCCCGGACTGCTGCCCGGCCTGCCGCCCGTCCATCGGTACCCCGTGGCGTAGCGAACGCGGGCCGGGGGCCGGGGCCGGGTCGCGAAGCCCTGGTTCCGGCCCGGCCAAAGGGCGGCGCGTCGCGGGCGATACGTCGTCGGCAATACGTCACGGGCAATCCGTCACGGGCGATCCGTCACACCCGGGCGCGTGCCATGACCGTACGGTCGGTGACCACGACAAGCAGTCCCAGAACGCTGACCGTGACCATGATCAGGGCGATCAGGTGCAGACGGTGGTCGTTGACCCGAGTGTGGAACACGACGGAGATCAGCGCGGACGAGGCGATCGAGCCGAGGAAGCCGAACGTCCGGAACAGGCCCGCGGCGGTGCCGATCTCACCGGCTCCGACCTGGGTGTACAGGGTGGTCTGATTGGCGCTGATGGTGGTGCCCAGGGTGATCCCGAAGACCAGGGTGATGGCCACGATCCAGACGATCGGGGTGCTCGCCGTGAGCGCGAGCACCCCGGCCGAGGCGGCCAGACAGGACACCGCCGCGACGATGAGCGGCATCCGGACCAGGTTCCGTTGCGAGACCGGCCGGGCGATCAGGGCGGAGAGCGCACTCATGGGCAGCAGGAGCAGGCCGGCCTCCTGGGAGGACATGCTGCGTCCGGCCTGGAGCCACTGGGTGAGGCCGTAGAGAACGGTGTAGACGCACAGCCCCGCCAGGGCGAAGCGCAGATAGGTGCGGGTGAGCGCCGGATTCCTGGTCAGCAGGCGCACGTCGAAGAAGGGCCGGCGCGCCCGTAGCTCCCACCACACGAGCCCCGCGCCGATGACGACGGCCAGACCGAGAACGGACCAGTCGGCCTGCGGAAGTTCCGTCAAGAACACCAACAGCGCGGCGATGGCCCCGCCGAAGCCGACGATGCCCACCACGTCGAGACGCGCCGCGAGCTGCCGAAGTGACCTCGGCCCCGCGACCGGCGGATCGGCGACCGGCGGGTCGGTGGGAATCCAGCAGAAGGCCATGGCGAGGGCCAAGAGCGCGAAGGGGAGATTGATGAGGAACGTGGTCCGCCACCCCCAGGCGTCGACCAGCACACCGCCGATCGGAAGACCGAGGGCGGAGGTGGCCGCACCGGCGATCATCAGGCCGCCGAGGACGCCGCCGGGCGGTGCGTCCAGCCCGGCCGCCGCCGCCCGGCGGCGGATGAGCAGCATCGCGGAGGGATAGACGGCGGAGCTGCCCACCCCGATCAGCGCCCGGGCCACGACCAAGGCGGTGAGGTCCTCTCCCAGCCCGCCCACGGCCCCGCCCGCCAGGACGATCAGGACGCCGGCCAGGAACACCCGGCGCGGCCCGAACTCCTCCGCCAGCTTTCCGCCCACCGGCTGGGCGATCGCGCAGGCCAGGTAGAGCGCCGACACCAGCACCGCGGTCCGCCCCACCGAGACATGGACGGCAGCCGCGATCGGCACCAGCGCGGTCGCGATGAGCGAGGTATTGATCGCGTTGATCGCCGATCCCGTGAACAGCGGCGTCACGAACCGCCACGAGAACGCGGGTGCGGCGCGGGAGGTGACGGGCGGCACCGGCGCCGCCGTCACAGGTGCTCGCCCAGCCGCTCGATCAGCGGCGTCACCGCCCTCAGCGTCTCCAGTTCGGCACGGGTGAACCCGCCCGCGGCGAGCGCCGCCGCCAGCTGCTCGGCCCGGACGCCGCGCCGCTCCCGCAGCGCCCGCCGCCCGGCCTCGGTCACCGATATGACCACCCGTCGGCGGTCAACGGGATCGGGACGGCGCTCCACCAGCCCGCGCCGTCCCAGCCCGGCGAGCGTCATCCCCATCGCCTGCGGGGTGATCTGCTCGGCCCTGGCCAGCTCACTCGTCGTGGCCGCCTCGGCCCTCTCCAGGCGCGACAGGGCCGATACCTCGGGCAGCGTGAGCTCACCCTCGACGGGTTGGCGAAGCCGCCGTACGAGGAGCCCCAGGCTCGCCTGAAGCGCCGAACTCACCGCGCTCACTTCCGGATCCGTGAAAGGAAAGCCAGCTTTCATAGTTGAGACCTTACGCCTGCCGGCCCCCCGGGACGGGATGGCGAGGGGGCTCAGCCGTCCGAAAAGGCGCAGACCGATGCGTGGCGGCAGCAGCTTGAGAAGTGGCGAATCGAAGTGCCGCCAGAACGCGCTGAGTTGTGGGCGCGGCCTTGTGGGTCGCAGGGAGGCCCCTGCGCGCTGCCGGGCGGCCAAGGCATCAACCGTCCCGTCGACACGGTCATCCGCGACGTCCAGAACACGCGGGGAAGCGTCCCGCACGAGGAGGGCCTCGCAGCCCTCCTGCGTGCGGTGCTTGCCGCCCCCCACTGAACGGGGCGGGCCGGGAACAGGCGGCACGAACCGTCGTTGAGTGGGTCCTGATCCCTGCTTCGGCCGCCGGCGGGAGCCGGGTCAGTCGCTCTCCACTCCGGCGGCGAATCTACGTGCCGTACGCCGGCCCGCGTAGCGTTCCTTGCGGTTGTCGGTCTTCACCATCTGCTGCCGCTCCTTGATGCAGGCGCGGACATTGCACCCCGCACAGCAGGTGTGTCCGAACAGCAGCATGCCGGGGCCTTCCCACCGGCAGCGGGTGTCGGGGGCCTCCTGCGTCGGGTGCGGCGGCAGATCACAGGCACCGTGGCGGTGATCGTGGACCGGGCGGGGGTGGTGCTCCGCGTGGCGCACCCACAGCGGCTTCGTCTTGTCCGTACGGGACATCTCGTTCCTTCCGGAACCGCCGCCCGTGCTCCCGGACTTTCCGGGCGGGCGGCTAGGTTCGGAATGTCACGGCGATCCCCTCCTTCCTTTGTCCGCAGCGCTTTTGTCCGCAGCACCTGCCGGGCGGAATCCGGCGCCCCTTCGGTGGCGGTGTCCCGCTGGGTACATCCAGAGCCACCACGTTTCCCAAGGGTTCGGCGCGGACGGCACTTTAGGGCACGATCCACGGGAACGAAATCTCTTTTCGGGGCTCGACGCGGGCGCCGGCACAAGCGAGCTGACGGCTTAACGGCCGAGAGCCCTACGGAGCTCTTCCTTGTTCATGTGGGAGCGGCCGTCGATGTGCTTCTTCTTGGCCTCCTCGTACAGCTGGTCCTTCGTCGGGCCCTGAGACCCGCTGCGGGAGCGTTCGCCGCCGCGCCGGGAGGCGGATTCAGGGTCGCGGGTGGAGACCTTGCCGGCGGACCGCGCCTCACCGGAGCGGGCACGTTCCTTGTTCACGGTGCGCGCGGCGATCTCCTTGGCGCGCCTCTCCGAGACCCCGTGCTCCAGCGCGTTCGCCTTGATGTGCTCGTACTGCCGCTCACGCTTCTTGTCCGAACCTGCCGGCATGATGCCGCTCCTTACCGAATGGGGCGTCTTGCCTGTGCCGAAGGTCGCCTGCCCACAGCCGGGCGCGTCCACCGGCGGTGGCCGTGCATCTACCACTCCACTGCCAACGGGCGCGGTGCGCGACACGGGAGAGCCGACCAGGCAGCGTCCGCGCAGCCAGATGGTGGAGGCGAGCGGCGAGGAGGGCGGCTTTCTTGCCAGGCGCCGGCGAGCGCTACCCGGGCGTGCGCGGGCGCCCGGCGGCCGCTGGGCGGGCGGGTGAGGCGGTCGGACCGTAGCGTGAGGGGCGGAGCCGGCGACGTGGAGAAGGGCAGGGAGGCGGCGGCGATGGCAGGGATCGATTACGCGGCACTGTTCGCCGCCACGCCGAGCCCCTATCTGGTGCTGGGGCCGGACCTGGTGATCGTGGAAGTCAACCAGGCATACCTGGACGCGACCCGGCGTCCCAGGGACGACCTGCTCGGGCGGCATGTCTTCGACGCCTTCCCGGACAACCCCGCCGACCCCGAGGCCGACGGCGTCCGGAACCTGAACGCCTCGCTGCACCGGGTCCTGACCTCGTGTGAGCCCGACACGATGGCCCTCCAGAAGTACGACATCCCGCTCATGGGCCGGCCCGGGGCGTTCGAGGAGCGCTGGTGGTCGCCGGTGAATACGCCGATCCTCGGGCCGGACGGGACGGTGGCGTGGATCATTCACCGGGTCGAGGACGTGACCGCGTTCGTCCAGGCCCGCGCCGGCGGCGACCGGCCGCCGACCGGGCAGCTCACCGAGCGTGAGGCCCTGGAGGCCGAGCTGTACGCCAGGGCGCGCGAGCTCCAGCGGCTGAACGAGGAGCTGCGGCAGGCCCACACCCGTGAGCGCCAGGTGGCCGTCACCCTTCAGGAGGCGATGCTCCAGTCACCGGATCTGGCCCGGCACCGGGAAGTCGCGGTGCGCTATCTGCCCGCCGCCGGATCGCTGAATGTGTGCGGCGACTGGTACGACATGGTCGACCTGCCGGACGGCCGCTTCGCGGTGGCCGTCGGCGACGTCGTCGGCCACGGTCTGGAGGCCGCCGCGGCGATGGGCATGCTGCGCAGCGCCCTGAGCGCCGCGATCCGCGCCCTGGAGCGGCCCGCGCAGGCGCTGGAGGTACTGGGGCTGTACGCCCGATCGGTCGAGGGCGCGCTGAACACCACGGCCGTCAAAGCGCTGGTGGACCCCCGCAGCCGCCTGATCATCTACAGCAACGCGGGACATCCGCCCCCGGTCCTGGTACACGCGGACGGCAGCTACGACCTGCTGGACCAGGCCACCGACCCGCCCTTGGGCGCCCGGCCCCAGCATGTGCCCCGCCCGCAGGCCGGGCTGGCCTATCGCCCCGGGGACACCCTCGTGCTGTACACCGACGGGCTGATCGAACGCCGGGATGAGGACATCGACGCCGGGCTCTCCCGGCTGACCGAGGCGCTCAGCCGCTTCCGGGCCCTGAGCCCGGAACGCCTGGCCGATGCGCTGCTCGCCCACCTCGGCCTCACGGGTGGCGCCCGCGACGACATCGCCTTGATCATCACCCGGCTGTAGCGGCCGCTCCCGCGGGCGGAAGGGTGACGTCGCAGGTGGGGCGGTCAGCGGTCGGCGATGTCCTCACGGAGGCCGTCGGAGAACTCCCACCACGACAGGGGGAGCCAGTCGCCGTTCACAAAGGCATCGACGGTCGCACCACGACCACGGACCGTAACCGTGGTACCGGGCGGGTACGTGGTGCCGGACAGACCGGGCACCGGGACGAGCAAGGTCCCGAGTCGCTGTGCTGCCACGAGTCGCCCTCCTCATTCGCTGTTCGGTGCGACATTGCGATGCCAGAAAGTGGATATTGCCTCTTAGGTTAGCGGCTTGCCCCGCCCAGCAGACCGGAGAATCATGAGTGATAGCTCACGTCAAAGAGGTGGGGAATCCATGCGCACTCTTCGCTGAGCGGGAGGTGGCAGCAATGAAAGCCGTCGTCTACAAAGGACCGTTCGAAGTAGCGGTCGAGAATGTCGACAAGCCCGGCATCCAGCATCCCAACGAGGCGATCGTACGGGTCACCTCCACCGCGATATGCGGCTCGGACCTGCATATGTACGAAGGGCGCACGGCAGCCGAGCCGGGCATCGTCTTCGGGCACGAGAACATGGGAATCATTGAGGAGCTCGGCCAGGGCGTCACCTCCCTCAAAGAGGGCGACCGGGTGGTCATGCCCTTCAATGTCGCCTGTGGATTCTGCGACAATTGCGTCGAGCAATTCACGGGATTCTGTCAGACCGTCAATCCCGGATTTGCGGGCGGCGCTTACGGCTATGTCGCCATGGGCCCCTGGTCGGGCGGCCAGGCCGAATATCTGCGCGTGCCCTATGCCGACTTCAACTGCCTGAAGCTGCCACCGGGAAACGAGCACGAGACCGACTTCATCCTGCTCGCCGACATCTTCCCCACCGGCTACCACGGCTGTGAACTCGCCCAGGTACGCCCCGGCGAGAAGGTCGCGGTATACGGCGGCGGACCGGTCGGGCTGATGGCCGCCTACTCGGCGCTGCTGCGCGGCGCCAGCAAGGTCTTCGTCGTGGACCGGGTGCCCGAGCGGCTGGCGAAGGCCGAGGAGATCGGCGCGGTGCCGGTCAACTTCGCCGAGGGCGACCCGGTGGCGCAGATCAAGGATCAGACCGAGGGCGTCGGCACGGACAAGGGCGTGGACGCCGTCGGCTACCAGGCGATGGCGCACGGCGCGGCACGCGAGGAGCCGGCGACCGTTCTGAACTCGCTCATCGACACGGTCCGCGCCACCGGTGCGCTGGGCGTACCCGGCCTGTACGTGCCGGCGGATCCGGGCGGCCCGGATGAGCAGGCGAAGCGGGGCATGCTGCTGGTGTCGATCGGCAAGCTCTTCGAGAAGGGCCTGCGGATGGGGACGGGGCAGTGCAACGTGAAGCGCTACAACCGGTTCCTGCGCGACATGATCATCGAGGGCCGCGCGAAGCCGAGCTTCGTGGTCTCCCACGAACTGCCCCTGGATCAGGCCCCCTCGGCGTACGACAAGTTCGACAAGCGCATCGAGGGGTACACCAAGGTCGTCCTGCATCCATAACCTCGCGAGCGAACGGCGGCCGCCGCGCCGCCGGTACCGGCCCGGGGCGGCCGATGTGGCAAGGAGGCAGCCTCGGGTCCAGCAGGACACGGAGACGGAGTGCGGCCCACCCGCCGACGGCCCGCGGCATGCGTCAGCGCAATGCTTCGGCCGCCACCCCGAGGTCCGAGACGAGTCCGGCGTACGCGGCCTCGCGTTCCGTGGACCGCAGGATCGCCGCGGGATGCAGCGTGGCCACGACCAGCCCGTTGCCGCCGTCGGCCGGGCTTCGGGACCCGGGCCGCTCCCCCGCCGGCAGCGGGATGAGGGTGCCGCGGTCCTTCGTCACCCGGAACGACTGCCCGAGCAGCGCCTTGCCCGCCGTCGCCCCGAGCGCGACGACGACGTCGGGGTCGACGAGATGCAGTTCGGCGGTCAGCCAGGGACGGCAGGCGGTGAGCTCCCGGAGCGACGGCGGCTTGTGGATCCGGCGCTTGCCCCGCTCGGCCAGGGTGAATTTGAAATGCTTCACCGCATTGGTGAAGTACGCCTGCCGTTCGTCGAGACCGGCTTCTCTCATGGCCCTTCTCAGGAGATGCCCGGCCGGCCCGACGAACGGCTCCCCCGCCCGGTCCTCCTGATCTCCGGGTTGCTCGCCGACGAGCATGAGGCGTGCCGAGGCACTGCCCGAGCCGAAGACGGTGCCGGACGCCTCCAGGAACAAGGGGCACCCCTGGCAGTCCGCCGCAGCACGCCGATGCGCGGGCAGACCACCTCGTCGGGGCAGATACGGGGTGGCGTCATAATCCTGGCCGGCCTTTTCGGTTCCGCGTTCGGTCTTCGCTGTCATCACCCTGCTTCTGCTTCTCTCGCCGGCCGCGCAAGTGGCGGAAGCCAGCGGGGGCGGTTCGCCGAGCTGGCCCGGAAATCCTCGCATTTCACCAGCTCTCCCGCCCCTTTCCGCGGGGTGACGAAAGTCAGGCCGCACGGAGACACCGAATGGCAGGGGGCCGTATCCTGAGGCAGGCGATGCAGGCACTTCCGATGCGTCGCAGCCGCCCGTCGCAGCCGGGCGCCGCCCCACTCCGGGCACCAGGTGCCCGGCCAGCGATCAGGAGTTGACCGGTGATCAGTCTGGCATCATCGTGGGGATCTCCGTGAACGCTCTGTCATGCTGGGCGCAGCGCGGGTGTCGGGGTTTCTGGCCGCCCGGCCCCGCGTGATGACCGCTCAGCGGTTCGCGTCAGGCAGCCTGCTCGGCTTCTTCGCGCTGCGCACCGCCCTGTCCCGGACGCCTGTCTCGGCCTGAGCCATGCCCGCGCGCCTGTGACACCGTGTTGCGCTTCTTGAGCGGCCGGCAAGTCCTAGTCGCGGCGCCGCGAGTCGATGCCGTTGCCCTTCAGCTCGTGGGGCTTGCGCCGGTGGTCCGTCCGCGGGAGTTCCTCGGGCTCGCGGCTCTCCATGGAATCGCCGACCGGTTCGCCGTCCGGCAACCGGGGCTGTGACTCGGGGTGGGGTGGCCCCGGTTCGCGGGACCTGATGCGCCGTCCCCATGCGAAGGCCGCGATCAGCAGGGCGACGACGAGGACGCCCACGAGTGTGAACAGGACGCCGCTCGTCCCGTGCGGAGCGGCCAGATGTGCGTACGGATGCGTGGCTTCCCTCAGCGGATTCTCCATGCGGGGCGGGTACCCGGCATGGGGCGGGACACGCACCGGGGGACGCGGGGCGGGCCTTGCGGCACTTCCCTCCGCCGCGGTCCCGACCGCCGTAGGCCGACCGCCACGGTGCCGTCGGCCGCGCTCCTCCCCGTCCACCGCCGTGCCGACCGCCCGGAACGGACCGTCTGCTCGTCCGTTCCGGGCCGCCGGTGCGTGCCGGCCGAGGGCCTGACGTGCCCCTCGTGCGCCTTACTTCACGTCGAGGAAGTCACCCGCGGAGGTGACCGCCGGGGTCGTCGAGGTGCCGGCGAAGGTGTAGCGCCAGGTGCCGTCGGCGGACGCCTTCACGGTCGTCTTCAGGTTGCCGTGGCTGTCCGACGTGACGGTCTTGACCGTGCTGTAGCCGCTGGCACCCGTCTTGCGGAACTGGAGCTGTACGGACTGCTGGGTGTAGCCCGCGTACGTGTCGGTGTCCCAGTTGGCGCGGGTCAGGGCGCCGGTGACCGTGACGGTCCTGCCCTTCGCCACGGGCTCGGGCGAGGCGTTGGTGGTCAGCCGGGAGGCCCGCTTGACCCAGGAGGACTTGTAGGTGTCCTTGGTGACGTAGTCGCCGTCCTTGCCCACGGCGGACGCGAACACATGCCACCGGCCGGCGAGTATGTTGCCGTAGACGGTGGACTTCGGGTCGGCGACGAGGGTGACCGAGCAGGTGGCGGTGGTGGCATTGACCGTCTTGCAGGTGCCGTGGTCGACCGCCGGGGTCATGGCGCCGTCGACACCGTCCTTCAGGTCGGTGCCGTGCCACAGGAACGCGTAGCCGTCGTAGATGCCGGCCGGGTCGGTGGCGGTCACCGAGACGGTGTAGGTCTTCTTCAGGCTGGTGCCGACGACGATGTCCTTGCCGCCGTTGACGGTGACGTTCGTGATCTCGGTGTCGCCCCGCGCGTCGTCCGCCATGGCCTTGGCGGGAGAGTTCGCGGTGAACGGCGAGAGCTGCGCCTTGGCGGCGCGGGCGCCCGGGGCGTCGGCGGCCTGTGCGGCCGGGACGGTGAGGGCGGAGAGGGCCAGGGCGCCGGACAGTGCGGCAACAGTGGCTCGAGTGCGCATGTATTCCTCGAAAGGGCAGGGGCCCCTCGGCGTAGGACGCTGTCGACGGGACCCGAATCGGTCTGGAGTCCGCTGACTCCGTAGACCAGACCCGGGGCAGATGTGAATGGTTGTACCTCTGCGTGAAGTTTTCGTGAACGCATTTCAGGGGAGGAGCGGGCGGCCAGGGGCGCTGCCCTCCGCCCCCGAGCCGGGACTCGCGCACCGCGCCTTCGCTCACTCCCCGGCCGACAGCACCGCTCCCGCCACCAGCGTGCGCAGCGCGGCCAACGCCTGCTCCGGGTCGACCCGTTCGGGCGCCAGCAGCCACTGCTGGTGGATGCCGATACCGGCGCCGATGATCGTGACGGCCAGCGTCTCGGCGGACAGCCCGGCCGGCAGCGGCAGCCGCTCCAGCCAGCGCCGGCAGTGGTCGCGCAGGGTGTTGTGGATCTCGACATAGCGGCCGTGGATCGGGGAGCCCGGTTCCAGCGCCTCCACCAGGAGCGTGACGAAGAGCTTGGTGGTGGGCTGGGCGAACAGCGCGTCGGCGCCGCCCATCAGGCGGTCGAAGCCCGCCACCACCTCCTCCGGCCGCGCTCCCTCCGCCGGTTCCTCGGCGAGTCCGGCGCGGATCAGGTCCACCGAGCGTTCGAGGACGGCCAGCAGGAGACCTTCCTTGCTGCCGAAGTGCCAGGGGATCGACCCCCTGCTGATTCCGGACCGCTCGGCCACGTCGGCGAACGTGGTCTGCCGGTAGCCCTTCGCCGCGAACAGCTCCGCCGCCGCCCTGAGGATCAGCTCGCTGCTCTCGTGGCTGGTCTGCTCTCGTCGCGTTGTCACGCCACCTCCTCTGTGCTAGCAATAATATTCTATGCTGGCCAACACAGGGAGGTTGTTTTGCGCTTCGTCACCTACGCCACAGCAGACGGCGACCGGGCCGGTGTCCTCAACGGCGACCTGATCCATGCGTTACCGGAAGGCGCCTCCCTCATCGAACTGCTCGGCCCCACGCTGCGGCAGGCCGGCGAGCGCGCCCTCACCGAGCCCGCTGATGTCGTCGCGCTCGCCGACGTCACGCTGAAAGCCCCGCTCCCCAGCCCCCCGTCCATCCGGGACTGTCTGTGCTTCCTCGACCACCTGCGCGCCTGCCGCAAGGCCGTCGGCGACCCGGAAACGCTGGAGCGGGCCTGGTACCAGATCCCCGCCTTCTACTTCGCCAACCCCGCCACCGTCATCGGTCCGTACGACGAGGTGCCCATCTCCCCCGGCAGCGCCTGGTTCGACTTCGAGCTGGAGATCGGCGCGGTGATCGGCACCGCGGGCCGCGATCTGACGCCCGAACAGGCCGAAGCCCATATCGCCGGCTACACCCTCTTCTGCGACTGGAGCGCCCGCGACCTCCAGGCCCTGGAGAGCCAGCTCAGGATCGGCCAGGCGAAGGGCAAGGACGGGGCGACCACGCTCGGGCCGTGGCTGGTCACGCCGGACGAGCTGCCGATCGGTCCGGACGGCAGGCTTGCGCTTCAGGTACGGGCCGAGGTCAACGGCGAGCTGGTCGGTGCGGGCCGTACCGATGCCATGGACTGGTCCTTCGGCGAGGTCATCTCCTATGCCTCCCGGGGAGTTGAGCTCCAGCCGGGAGATGTCTTCGGCTCGGGCACCGTGCCCGGCTGCTGCCTGGTGGAACACCTCGACTTCGGCGACCTCGGGGCGTTCCGCGGCTGGCTCAAGGACGGCGATGTGGTGTCGCTGCGCGCCGAGGGGCTGGGCGAGGTACGGCAGACCGTACGGGCCGGTGCCCCGCCCCACCCGCTCGCCGCCCGGCCCGATCCCACCGCGCCGCCCCGTCGGCCACGGGTCAACCCGGCTCGCTCCGCCCTGCCGTACACCAAGGGGCTGCATCAGGTCGGTGACGGCGTCTGGGCGTGGCTGCTGCCCGACGGCGGGTACGGCTGGAGCAACGCGGGGCTCATCGCGGGCGACGGCGCCTCCCTGCTGGTCGACACGCTCTACGACCTGCCGCTCACCGCCGAGATGCTGTCGGGCATACGGCCGGTGACGGAGCAGCATCCGCTGAGCCATGCCGTGCTCACCCATGCCAACGGCGACCACACCCACGGCGGCCGGCTGCTTCCCGCCTCGGCGTGCGTCATCGCCGCCGAGGGCACGGCACACGAGATGCGCACCGAAATGGCGCCCGAACTGACCGCGGCCCTCCAGGTCATGGATCTCGGGCCGACGCTCACGCCGTATCTGCGCGACCGTTTCGGGCGGTTCGACTTCGGCGGCATCCGTCTGCGCACTCCCGACCGGACCTTCGAGCGGCGGCTCACCCTCGACGTGGGCGGTCGCGAGGTGCGGCTGCTCAATCTCGGTCCGGCCCACACCGAGGCCGACACCGTGGTGCACCTTCCCGACGCGGGGGTGCTCTTCGCGGGCGATCTGTTGTTCATCGGCTGCACCCCGATCGCATGGAGCGGCCCGCTCGCCAACTGGATCGCCGCCTGCGACGCGATGCTCGACCTCGGTGCGTCGACGGTGGTGCCGGGCCACGGCCCGGTGACCGACGCCGACGGGATCCGCGCCGTCCGCGACTACTTCGCCCACCTCGTCGAACAGGCCGACGCCGCCTACGCCAAGGGCCTCGACTTCCAAGAGGCGGCGTTCGGCATCGATCTGGCCCAGTACGCCGACTGGCTGGACGCCGAACGCGTCGTGGTCAACATCTACCGGCGCTACCGCGAGATCCACGCCGACCAGCCCGTGCTCGACAGATTCGCCCTGTTCGGTCTGATGGCCGAATGGGACCGGCGTCGGCAGTCCTCGGCCCCACGGAAAGCGGTCCACCCATGAGAATCCCGGACAGCGCGCATTTCTCTCATCCCTGGCGGATCCACGCCCTCGCACCCGACTTCCGGCTGGAGGACGTCTGGGCGCTGCCGACGCCCGGCGGTCCCGACGACCTCCCCCGGCTGGTACGGCAGATGACCTCCGGCAACGGGCGATTCTCCGGTGCCACCCGCGCACTCTTCGCGCTCCGCTGGAAACTGGGGTCACTGCTCGGCTGGGACCGGCCCGGCTCCGGCGTCGGCGCACGGGTGCGGACACTGCGCGACAGACTGCCGGCCGATCTCCGTGCCGCCCCGCCCGGCCCCGGATTCCGGGCGCTCCCGCTCACTCCCGTCTATCTGACGGACCACGAGTGGGCGGCGGAGGTGGCCAACCGGACCGTGCACGCGGTGATGCACATCGGCTGGGTCACGGACGAGTCCGGTGGCCACCGCGGCCAGATGGCCGTCCTGGTGAAGCCGAACGGGCTCTTCGGGAGGGCCTATATGGCCGCGATCCGGCCGCTGCGACATCTGATCGTGGATCCGGCGCTGATGCGGATGATCGGGCGGGCCTGGAAGAACCAGAGCCAGAACCAGAGCCAGAACCGGGCCGAGGACCAGAACCGGGCCAAGGACCAGAACCGGGCCGAGGGCCACCGGGCAATACCAAGGAGAGAATCATGAAGGTAGCAATGGTCGCGCACCACTATCCGCACGCTGCTCACCGTGCGGAGTTCATCGCACGCGTCCAGCAGATCGCCGAGGCGTTCCGGGGGACACCGGGATGTCTGTCGGCCGAGTGCTGGGAGTCCGCCGACGCGGTGGTCTCGATAGTGCGGTGGGAGTCCGAGGAAGCCTCCCAGACCTCGTTCGCCACCGTCCTGTCGGCAGGGCTGGACATCGAGTTCGACGCGCGCGAAGCACGCCCTCGCGAGATCGTCCGGCTGACGGCGTGCTGAGACCACTGCGTCCCTGCCGACGTGCGGCCGACGGCAGGTGACATCGGCGCGGGGGGGGGCCGCCCCCCCGTGGGGGGGGCCCCGCCCGCGGGGGGGGGGGAGGAGAGAAGGGCGAGGACAAAAAAAAAC
>NZ_JBHXFI010000007.1:123281-199207 GCF_042724075.1 Streptomyces sp. NPDC127097
GGGCGACGATGATCCCGCAGCCGGACTTCAGCGTGGAGACCGCGCTCGCCAAGATCGCCGCCGAACGGATCTCCGTCCTGGCGCGGCCCGCGCCCCCCCCACCCACCCGGCCGCGGCGCCCCCCCCCCCGGGGGGGGTCCCCCCGCGGCCGGCGTGGAAGAGGACGATGCGTCGTCCTAGTCCTCATGTCCCGCGGGCGGCATCGCGGTGCCACCCCGGCATCCGATGAAGGTGGCGTTCGGGCAGAAGGCGTCGAAGCCCATCTCGAATCGTGCGAAGGCTTCCCAGGCCGCCTTCCGGACCGAGGTGTATTCGGCGCTGGTCAGCAGGCCGCCCTTCATTGCCTTGAAGGCCCGCAGGATGGCGTCGCGCGCGACGAGGAAGGAGGGGTTCTTCGGTGTGAGCTTCATACCGTCGACGACCGCCTGCCACGTCACCCGGTAGCCCCGCTCCTTGTTGTCGAGCGCCTTGGTGACCTTGCGGGTGAGTTCCATGAGTGCCGCGCACCAGATCTCACCGACGTCATGGACTTCCTGGTAGGTCAGATCGCCGTTGCCGGCGCCCGCGACCTCTCCCTGGCCCTTGCCGATGTCGCCGAAGGCGCCGGGGTACTGCGAGTCGTAAGGCCGCTGCCGGATGCCCTGCGACCGGTTGACGACCCAGTTGCCAACTACGGCGCGCTCCTGGGCGTTCGAGAAGTTCCTGGTGGTGAGGGCGAAGTAGTCGCCCCAGCCCTCGCCCATCGCGACCGACTGGTCCTCCTCCAGCCCGTTCGCGTCGAACAGGCCCCCGACGAGACGGTTCGACACCCCGTGGCAGAACTCATGGAGGACGACATCGAAGTCGTCGGCCGTGTGGCGGCCGGTGCCGGTGACCAGGCCCATGTTCATCACGGCTTCCAGGCCGTCCGCCCGGGTGGCCATGTTGGCCGTCCCGGACACCGCTCCCGGGTGCGCGAGGGCCCGGACCGGGTCCGCTCCCTGCCCCAGGCCCGTGACGTTGGTGGTCTGGAAGTTGCCCTGGTCCTCCGTGAAGCCGAGCATCATGAAGAGGTCGTGGGCGAAGTTGCAGAAGTAGAAGATGTTGGTGACGAACTGCTCGGGGCTGTCCTCTACGGGGTCGAAGAGGCTGTTCCCCGCGTCATCCACGATGACCTCAACGGGGCGGCGGGTCGTCCCGTTGAGCGCGCGGACATTGTTGCCCTGCGTCGAGATCTTCCCCTGGTGCGCCTCCGCCCAGGGCAGCGGGAAGCCGGCGGGCAGTCCGCTGGGTACCGTGGTCGGATACCTGTCCGTCGGCAGCGGGAACGGGACGGTGTCAAAGGTGCTCTCGGCCGGGTTGCGCTGGAAGACCCGTCCGGCGACCGCGTGCCGGACCGTGTCGTAGAAGTAGAGGATCTCGGGCTCGTCCGGGTTCTGCGTCCGGTCGTCGGCCTCGACGAAGGCGTGGTACTGGGCGGCGAGTTTCTCCCGCGAGAAGGTGAACATCCAGGTGAGGCGGGCATCGTCACCCATGTACAGGTAGACGAGCCGGGCCGGGATGGCTTCCTCGAACGGCCCCTTGCCGAACGTCATCGGCTGGTCGTTCCGCGCCTGGTGCGACAGCCGCTCGAAGCCTGCCGAGACATCGAGCCGCGGGAGTTCGTCGTCGCCGAAGACTCCGCGGAGTGTGGTCGGCTCGGCGGCCTTCGCGGCTGCCACCCGCAGCGCCACCTCGGCCGGAACGGTCGGCCGGGACGGCAGGTCCGCCGGCGCGCTCACCGTGTCGCCGATGACCCGGTCGACTCTGCCGTCCTCGTGCAGCCACACCTTCGGCGCCATGGCCCACACCTCGATGCCGTTGAGCACCTGCTGGAGGCTCACGACGCGCAGACCCTCGCTCGTCGTCATCACATTCGGGTCGGCCTCGAACTCCGCCGGCTCACCGGCCGCGAAACCGATCGCCTCGGCGACCGAGGTGACGTACTGCTTGGCCTGGGCGATATAGCCGGTGTCGGGCATCGGCACCGACTCGTCCAGGCCGGTGATACGAGGAGCACCGGCCACCCGTAGCTCCGTCAGATGGCCGGTGAAGCGGTTCACCTTGCTGCGGTCCGCCACGAGGGTGTGGTCGACCTCGGCCGCCACGCGTTCGGTGTGGTCGAGGAAGGCGTCGGCTTCGGCGACATTGGCCAAGCGGTCGTAGTTCTTGTTCCGCTTGTCGATCTTTACGCTCATGGCGTGCTCCTTGTGCGGATTCAGAGGCCCGCGAGCGTGAGTGCCGCCGCCGCGACCGTGCGGGCGATCCCGGCGGCGTAGTCCGTGTCGTGGTCCTCGTCGAGGAGGGTGTCGCCCGGCATGTGGTACTGCCGGGTGCCGGTCGCGGGCGCCGTGTCGTCGAAGAAGTTCTCGCAGACGGCGGCGGCTGCCCAACCGCGTTCATGGAAGCTCGCGTGATCGCTCCGTCCGGCGGCCGGGTCGCCGGCACCCGCGAGGGACTGGAGCGAGAAGTCGGCTGCGAGCGCCGGGGCGGCCTGGACGACGAGTCCCCCGAGCGCGTCGGAGGCGCCCACGACCGGGCCGGGGACCGACGAGCCCGTGTGGATCTCCATCGTGCGGGTACCGCCCCGGAAGCCCGCGATCATGTCCATCTGAAGCACACCGACGATCCGGTCTCCGGCCGCGGCCGCCGCCCGCGCATACGCCTTGCTGCCGACCATGCCCTGTTCCTCGGCGTTGAAGAGGACGAAGCGCACCGTCCGCGCCGGTGCCCTGCCGTCGGCGATCATCGCGCTCAGACACTCGGCCGCGGCCAGGACCGCCGCGGTACCGCTCCCGTCGTCGTCGGCACCGGGTGCCGGGTCGCGGGCGGGGTCATAGGGGCGGGGATGGCCGCTGCTGTCGAAGAACTCGCCCCGGTCCGCGGTCGAATCGAGATGTGCGGTGACGAGCACGGCGGAGTCCGCTCCCGCGACGGGGAACTCCGCCTCGACGTTGGAGAGCCGGCGCCCGTGCCACGAGAACTCATGCCGTCTGACCGTGAGGCCGAGGTCATGGAGCCGGCGGGCGAGTGCGCTGACGACGCGGGGGTTGTCCGGGCTCGACGCGTCACGGCTGCGTATCGTCAGCGGTTCGCCCTCGACGAGCGGGTCGACGCCGGAGATACGGGCGACATGGCCGCGCAGGGCGGCGGGGGTGATGGCCGCGCGGACCGCGGCAATGGTCTCCGCGGAGGGCACACCGTTCGCGAACTCATCGGTGAATCCCCGGACTTGGACCTCCCCCGGCCGGGAGAGCAGGGCCGGGTCGGGAAGCAGACGCTCGGTGTGACCGGGTTTCGCCTCCGCGGGGTGCAGCTCTTCCACGGGGGTGCCGGCCGCGGCGGCGATATAGATGCCGCCCGGGGCCGGGCCGAGCGGAACGATGGACGGTTCCGGCTCGTCGAGGGCGCTCGCGAGGAAGCCGAACGCCGCCGCGGCGCGCATGCCGGCTTCCGCCGTTGCCTTGGCGGTCGCCGAGACGTCCGTGAACGCCTCCGGGAGGGAGACCGGGCGGTCGTCGCGGATCAGAAAGGCCGTGGTCTCCACGACCTGTCCCCGGATGTCGGCCGGGAAACCGCCCTGCTCCAGCGCGTTCACCCCTCGGGCGCTCGCCATGACGAGGACGAGCTGGGGGGAGGCCACATGGACCGGAACGACTTCACCGGCGTTCGCGATCGCCTCCAGGTCGGCCAGCGTCCGGTCGGCCGGCACCTCGATTCTCACCCAGAACACCGGGCGGCCCTCGACGGCGGCGAGCGCGAAAACCGGGTGGGCGGCGGCCCGCATCCCGGCTTCGCGGGCGACCGCGCGCTCCTCGGGGGCTTCCCCGACGAAGACGCAGTCATCGGCCGGGACGCCCGCGCTCGCCACCGCGTCGTCGAAGATCCCGCGAGCGGCCTTCGGGCCCCAGTGCAGCAGACTCTCGTCCGTGAAGCGTCCCGCGAAGGCCGCCTGCAAGGCCGCTGCCAGGCGGGCACGCGCGGCCTCCCCGGGCCCCGGGTTCGAAATAATGCCCTTACGCAGCCCCGCCACCGCATCGAGGACCTCGAAGACGCGGGGCCGCGGGCGCAGGGTCAGGGAGTCGTCGGCCCCGATGCTCGCGTCCGCGAGCGTTTCACCGATATCGAAGAACAGCACGGCCATGTCGGCGCCTCCGGAAGAGAGCGCGCGCCCCCATCACGGGGCTCCGCGGTGCCCCGAAGCAAGGCCCCGTATTCGTGGGGCGTGCAAGGCGGGTGGCGGCTGCGGCTGCGTGCGCGCCGCTACGAATTCCCCGCCTCTTCCATTGTCCGCGGGGTGCCGCCCCCGCGCATCCTGAGCGGGAAGCCGACGGCCTGCGCGCCCATGACGGCACTTCCATCTCCCCCATGACACCTGGTCAGGCGCGGCTTCCGGAGACCTCACGGGGAGCGTGCCGGCCTTCACGATCCGCCGAAATGCACTCCCCATGTGCCCATGCAAGTCTGGTACCGGCTCATCGTTCGAGATCCGCCAGGAGGCACGATCGTGGGCAAGAAACAGAGCCGGCAAAACCGCGGCGCCCGCACCGGCGGCCATGATCACGGCACCGTCGCGGAGTCGAAGGGGAAGACGAAGTCAACGGCCCCGCAGGAGCCGGAGCAGTCGATGACGAAGCACGTTGCCCATAAGGCGCAGCGGAAGTTCGGCCATAACTGACGTGCGGCGACCGGCCGCGGCCAAGAGCGAGCGGTCCCATAGGATCGCGGTATGAACCTGTCCGGGAGAGTCTGGGGCGCCACCGGTCCCGAGCAGGTTGCGCGCTATCCCTGCGATGGACTTGTTGAGGTCCCTGCCGAGGGGTGGATCCGGGCCGTTGACGTGGCGGCGCCGGCCGGCCATGTCTTCCGCTGGCTACGGCAGTTGACCATCGCGCCGTACAGCTATGACTGGATCGATTTCCGCGGACGCAAGAGCCCGCACGTTCTTGTCGAGGGGCTGCCGGAGCTCGCCGTGGGGCAGCCGCTCCTCGTCTTCGACATCGCGGCCTTCGAGACCGGCGTCCACCTCACCGGTGTGCTCCCTGCCCAGCTCGCCGAACAGTATGGGCAGATGGCGGTCAGCTACACCGTGCGTCCGCGGGAGGGCGGCGGCTGCCGTCTGGCGGTGAAGGTCGTCACCGAGGCCGACGGAGCGCTCGCCCGGAGAATCCGCCGCAGACTGCTCGCCTGGGGCGATCTCGTCATGATGCGCAAGCAGCTGCTGACCCTCAAGAAGCTGGCCGAACGGGGTGGCGTCGGGTAGGCCGTTGCCCGTATGCGGCTATCGGCCCGGCACCGCCGGTGGCCCCTCGGGCGGGAAATCCTCCCCTTCGTACGCCGCCAGCGCGACCTGGCGCCGCTCCAGCACCTCGCCGAGGTCCTCGGCATCCAGCCGCTCCTTCGCCAGCTTCATCCGGGCCTTGGCCTCCACGGCGGCCCATGCCTGCCGGGCACGTTTGTTGGCCACCCGCCGGCTGTCACCCCGGAGGAAGCCGGCCCCCGCCGCACACCCCGCGGCGGTCAGCGCCACCAACGCCGCGGGGATACGGGCGTCCACCGAGGCCAGACCCGCCGCTCCGGATACGCCGGCCAGGAGCGCCGCCGGGAACCCCAGCGCGATATCGACCTTGGCCCAGAAGTCAGCTCTGCGATGCGCGAGGTCCTTCTGCCGCAGCGCTTCATCACATAACCGCTCCACCTCGGCACGCAGCCGACCGGAGGGCTCGTTCCCGAAGGGTGACACGGGTGGTCCGGCAGAGGGAATGGCCATGCCTGGATTCCAACACAGGGGAAACACAAGGGACTTGTGCGAGCATGCACAGTCTTGCGGGACGTCCGTGGTGGGCTCTCGACAGATCGGCCGGGGCGGGGGCGGGGCCACCTCTCCGGGGACGCGCCGGGTTCCCGTACAGCCGGGCGCCGTGGGACTACGGTGGGGAAATCCGCTGACGTGTCGCCGGCGGCCCGGTGGGCACCGCCGGCTACTGCATGGGCGGCGTGCTCGCGATCCGCACCGCCGCGGCCCACCCCGACCGCATCGGCGCCGCGGCCTCCTTCCACGCCGGCGGGCTGGTCACCGATGCCCAGACGGACACCGCCACGTACAACTCCGAGGCGGATCAGCGCCATTGGCGCAATCTGCTGGACCTCTTCGGCCGCCGGCTCTGACGCACTCCCCCTGTTCGCCGAGATGGTCCACGTTTCAACCGGCCCTGAGCGGCGGCTCCGAGGCGCAGAGCCGCCAACTGGAGCGGGCCATTACACCGTGTTAGCGTGAAGATATCCGTACCAAACGGACAACTTGCCCGCTTTCCTGGCCTCTCCAGAGGGAGATGGTGACCATGGCGCGGGATCCTCTGTTCCACGCATCCGGGGCCGGCACCGGGGCCCGTGGAGGCGCGGGGAGTTCCCCACAGACCGGCGGACGGACGGCGACCGTCCGGAACAACGTGGACTGGGACGGCCTTCGCCGGCGGATGGAGGGGGTGCTGCTGCGGCCGGGCGACGCCGGGTTCGAGAAGGCCAGAAAGCTCTTCAACCCGCTCAATGACGACCGGGTGCCCGCGGCGGTGGCGCAGTGCGCGTCGGTGGCCGATGTCCGCGAGTCGGTGCTGGCGGCCGCGCACCGGGTGCCGCTGGCGGCCCGCAGCGGGGGGCACTCCTATGTCGGTTACTCGGCGCCGCCCGGCGGTCTCACCATTGACCTCCGCCGTCTGTCGACCGTGCAGGTCCGGCCGGACGGCACCGCCTCCATTGGCGCCGGGGCCACCCTGGGCGACATCTACACCGCACTCGGGCAGGCCAACCGCTGCCTGCCCGGTGGCTCCTGTTTCACCGTCGGCATCTCCGGGGTGGCCCTGGGGGGCGGAATCGGTGTGCTGCAACGCAAGTTCGGGCTCACCTGTGACCACCTGGTGTCCGCCGAGGTCGTCACCGCGGACGGCAGGACGCTGACCGCCTCGGCCACCCAGGAGCCGGATCTGTTCTGGGCCCTGCGCGGTGGCGGCGGAGGCAACTTCGGGGTGGTCACGCGGTTCACCTTCGCGACCGACCCGGCTCCGGCACTGACGGTGTTCGTGCTGGACTTCGGGGCGGGGTACGTGAAGAAGGTGCTGGCCGGCTGGCAGCCGTGGATCACGGCCGCGCCCCGCGCGATGTGGGCCAACCTCAATGTGTCGGGCGGGACCAACCCGGGCTGCAAGGTGGCCGGCTGCTTCGTCGGGCCCAGCAGCGCCTGCAATACCCTGCTGAACGACCTGGTCGCGCGCACCGGGGTGCGGCCCACCCAGCGAAGGGTCGAGGACCGCGACTACTTCAAGGCCATGCGCTTCTTCTCCGGCAGTCCCGACCGGCAGTCGTTCGTCGCCTCGTCGCGGATCCTCGCCACGCACACCGCCAACCCGGGCGGTGTCGCCGCCCTGCTCAAGAACCGCCCGGGGATGGCCCTGATCCTCGACGCACTCGGTGGTGCGGTGGCCGATGTCGGCGTCCAGGAGACCGCCTTCCCGCACCGCGAAGCCTTCGCCACCGCGCAGATCTACGCGAGCGCGACGGCGGCGTCCGAAGCCGCGGTGACGCGCGGCGTCGGCCAGGTCGTGGCCGGTCTCGCCGACCTGGGCATCAAGGACGGCTACGTGAACTACATCGACCCGGACCTCCCCGACTGGGGCACGGCCTACTACGGCCCGAACCTGTCCCGGCTGCGCTCGGTCGCGCACGCCTACGACCCGGACAAGGTCTTCGACTTCCCGCAAGCGGTCACCCGGGCGTGAGCGGCGACCCCGGCGACGCACCGGCTCCCCCGTCGGCCACCACCGGCGAGGAGGCCGTGTCCCGCCCGGAGTTCGACGCGCTGTTCGCGGCGGTCCGTACCTGGGGCCGCTGGGCCGCCGCTGACCGCGGCGCCTGGAACCGGGTGACGCCGGAGCATGTACGGCGGGCCGCCTCGCTGGTCCGGTCCGGCACGCTGGTCCCGATGGCGCGCCCCTGGGACACCGCGCCCGGCCCGGACAACAGCAAGCCCGCCCTGCACTACATGTCCGACCTCGGGGATGTCGAGCCGCCAGAACCCGCCACGCACAAGGACTTCATCGCCGTCGACTACCACGGCAAGGCCGTCAGTCATCTGGACGCACTGTCCCATGTCGCCTATCGCGGGCAGCTCTACGGGGGCCGTGCGGCGCAGGAGTGCATCGACGCCGGAGGGGCGCGGTTCGGTGCCGTGTCCGCGCTGGGGCCGCTGGTGACCAGGGGCGTGCTCGTCGATCTGCCCACCGTGCTCGGGGTTCCCTGGCTGGAGCCCGGACGGGCGGTGCACGCGGCGGACCTCCTCGCCGCGGAGCAGGCGCTGGAGGTGACGATCGGCGAGGGCGACGCGGTGCTGCTCCGGTCCGGCGCGCTCCGCCGCCGTCAGGAACGGGGCGCCTGGAACACCGGCGCGGCGAGCGCGGGCCTGCATGTGGACGCCGTGCCCCTGCTGGCCGAGCGCGGTATCGCGCTGCTCGGCGGCGACGGCGACAGTGACGCACGGCCCTCGCCGGTCGACGGTCTGCACTCCCCGGTGCATGCGCTCGCGGTCGTCGCGATGGGGGTGCCGCTCCTGGACAACCTCGACCTGGAGGCGCTCTCCGCCGCGAGCGCCGAGACGGGCCGTTACGAGTTCCTACTCCTGGTAGCTCCCCTGAACATCCCCGGCGGCACCGGCTCGCCCGTCAGTCCGGTCGCGGTCCTGTGACGACCGGCGGGTTCCGGACCGCATCCCGGGCAACCGGCTGGAGTGCAGGTCACGGCCATGATCACCGCGCTGTCCGGCGGTACTCTCCGCCCGTCGGGCCGCACGGCCGGGTTCCGGGAGGCGCCCGCGGCGACGGCTCCGCTCCGGGCCCGTGATCGGTACCGCCAGAAGTGCAAAGCTCTACAATGAGATCAAATGGGACAGCTGCTCCGACGTACGGGTGGCCATGGCGGCATGCACCCATGTGGGAAGTGATTGGGATGGGGCTGGCGGGAGAGGACCACGGTCCCGCACGCGCCCGTGAGCAGTTCCTTCGTGGTGGATCGGTCGAGGGAGCGGTCCGGAGCCCGATCCTGGATTCGTGGCAGCGCTCCCGGTCACTGGGGCTGACACCGGACGGCTGCGAACTCCCCTACAGCCAGGACCTCGATCTGGACGGCCGGCTGGTGCGCGCCGCGGTGCCCGTGCTGGACCGGCTGGAGAGTCGGTTCGCGGGCCGGAACATGAATGTGTCGCTCGCCGACGGGCGCGGCGCGGTGCTACAGCGCCGCTTCGGCGAACCCTCCCTGGTGCGGCACCTGGCCGCGATCCAGAGCGTCCCGGGCTTCGTGTTCGCCGAGCGGTTCGGCGGGACGAACGGGATCGGGCTGGCGCTCGCGGAACGGCAGCTGATCAATGTGTACGGGGCCGAGCACTTCGCCGAACGCTCGCAGTCCAACGCCTGCGCGGCAATTCCCGTCCGGGACCTGCTCAGTGGGCGTATCGAAGGCGTGCTCTGCCTCGGCTATCCGCTCACCGACGTGGACGCCAGGCTGAATACCGTGATCCGCAAGGCCGCCGGCGTCATCGAACGGCGGCTGCTGGAGCAGAGTTCGACGCGGGAGCGGGCGTTGCTGGAGGCGTACCTCGAAGCCAGGCGCCACGCGCCGAGCGACGATACGAGCGGCAACGGGGAGCTGGGCGAGCTCACCGAGAGCGATCTGGACTGGCGGGACCAGATGATCCTGAAGGAGAGGGCCACCGAACTGATCGCCTCGGCCCAGCGGGCCGCCGTCGAGGTGTCGCTGCCCGGCGGCCGACGGGTCACGTTGCTGAGCCGCCCCGTGACGAGCGCCTCCGGGGTGGAGGGGATCGTCATCGAAGCGGTCCTCCCCTCGGCCCACCGGCGCCTTGCCGTACCCGCCGACGCCGGGACACCCCCCGCCAGCCTGGCGGCCGCCACCCCGCTTCCCGAGCAGCTTCCCGGCCTCGGCTCCGGCCCGGCGGTGGTGACCGCCCGCAGGCCCGGCACACCCGACGCCGCCGACGCCGCCGACCACACCGCATCCGACGCCGCGGCCGGTGGGCTGGTGCTGCTGGGCGAGCCGGAGGTGGGGAAGTACGCCGTGGCGGCGCGGCGCCGTCTGGAGCTGCTGTCGGAGGCCAGCACCCGCATCGGCACCACTCTGGACGTGAGCCGGACCGCCCAGGAGCTCGCCGAGATGGCCGTACCGCGCCTGGCCGACTTCGTCACCATCGACCTGCCCGAGGCGGTGCTGCGCGGCGAGGAGCCGACCGACCCGCGCTCCGGCCTGCACCGCACGGTCGTCCACGGCATCCGCGACGACTGCCCCTTCTACCCGGCCGGCGAGCCGGTCGCGCTCCGCCCGACCACGCCCCAGCTCCGCTGTCTGGCCGCCGGGGAGCCGGTCCTGGAGCCCGATCTGCGGGCCGCCACCGGGTGGATCGGACAGGATCCCGGGCACGCCCAGCGGCTCCTCGACCACCACGTCCACTCGCTCATCGCCGTCCCCCTCCTCGCCCGTGGCATCGCCCTGGGCGTGGCGAGCTTCTACCGCTCGACCGATCCGGCCCCGTTCGGCGACGACGACCGTTCGCTGGCCCAGGAACTCGCCACCCGCGCGGCCATCTGCATTGACAACGCCCGCCGTTACACCCGCGAGCACACCATGGTCCTGGCGTTGCAGCGCAGCCTGCTGCCGCACAGCTTCCCCGAACAGAACGCCGTCGAGGTCGCCCACCGCTACATTCCCGCCGCGTCCGGGGCCGGCGGAGACTGGTTCGATGTCATTCCGCTCTCCGGCACCCGTATCGCCCTTATCGTCGGGGATGTCGTCGGTCACGGGATGCATGCGGCCGCCACCATGGGCCGGCTGCGCATCGCCGCGCGCAACTTCGCCGAACTGGACCTGGGCCCGGACGAGGTCCTCACCCACCTCGACAATCTCGTGGGCCGCCTCGACCGGGACGAGGACACCGCGGAAGCCCCCGCCGCCGGCCCCGGCATCATCGGCGCCACCTGTCTGTACGCCATCTACGACCCCACCTCCCAGCAGTGTGTGATGGCCCGGTCCGGCCACCCCCCGCCCGCGATCGTCCACCCCGACGGCACGGTGACCTTCCCCGACCTCCCCGCGGGCCCTCCGCTGGGCCTGGGCGGGCTCCCGTTCGAAACCGCCGCGTTCCACCTCCCCGAGGGCAGCCAGCTCGTCCTCTACACCGACGGGCTCCTCCAGGACCGCCACCGTGACGTCGACGCGGCGCTCGACCGGCTGCGCCAAGCCGTCGCGCACCCCAGCCGCTCGCCCGAGGACACCTGCGAGGCCGTAGTCCGGACCGTGGTGCCCCCGCACCCCACCGACGACATCGCCCTGCTCGTCGCCCGCACCCACGCCCTGGCCCCCCAGCGGATCGCCACCTGGGACGTGCCCGCCGACCCCGCCCGGGTCGCCGGCATCCGCGCGGCCGTGACCCGCCGGCTGGCCGAATGGGGGCTGGACGACGTCGTCTTCGCCACCGAACTCCTGCTCAGCGAGCTGGTCACCAACGCCATCCGTTACGGCACCGAGCCCATCCAGGTACGCCTGCTCCACGACCGCACGCTGATCTGCGAGGTCTCCGACGCCAGCAGCACCGCCCCGCATCTGCGCCGGGCGGCCACCACCGACGAGGGCGGCCGCGGGCTGTTCCTCGTCGCGCAGCTCACTCAGGCATGGGGCACCCGCTACACGGCCGACGGCAAAATCATCTGGGCCGAGTGCGCCCTGGAGGCTCCCGGCGGAAGGCCCGGCACCGCCGAGGTCTGCTTCGACGACATTCCCGCCATCTGACAGTCCATCCGGCATCGAGGCCGAAGCGGGCCTTAGCATGACGGAAATATGGCGACCGGGCCGGTAATGCACCGTCAGGACCGCACGCCCCGGCACCCGCACCACCGCGAAGCGCCCCGCAGCAGTGTCCTGTCCGTCGGGAAGAACCACGAGGCCGACCCCGGAGAAGTCCGTGCACGACGCTCCTGACCGCACCCCCCGCCCACGCCACGGCCCGGAGCCTCTCGTCCGCATACGCGGCCTGTGCAAGCACTTCGGCGGCACCCTCGCGCTGGACGCGGTCGACCTCGATCTCCATTCCGGCAGCATCCTCGCCCTGCTCGGCCCCAACGGTGCCGGGAAGTCCACCCTCATCAAGGTGCTCGCCGGCGTCCACCACGCGGACGCGGGCGAGGTGACCGTGGCCGGGCACCCGCTGGGCACCGAAGCCGCCTCCCGCACCATGTCCTTCATCCACCAGGACCTGGGGCTGGTCGAGTGGATGACGGTCGCCGAGAACATCGCCCTGGGCACCGGCTACCCACGCCGCGCCGGGCTGCTGTCCTGGCGCCGGACCCGCGCCCGGTGCGCCGAGGCCCTGGGCATCGTCGCCGCGCATCTCGACCCCGGCACCGTCCTCGCCGACCTCCCGCGCGCCGAACGCTCCTTGGTGGCCATCGCCCGCGCACTGGCCACCCGGGCCGAGCTGATCGTCCTCGACGAGCCGACCGCCAGCCTCCCGGCAGCGGACTGCGCCCGGCTCTTCGAGGTGCTGCACACCCTGCGCGACCAGGGCCACGCCCTCGTCTTCGTCACCCACCGGCTCGACGAGGTGTACAAGGCCGCCGATGTGTTCGCCGTCCTCCGCGACGGCCGCCTCATCAGCCAGGGCCCGCTCGCCGGCCACAGCCCGGCCCGGCTGGTGCACGACATCGTGGGCCAGGAACCGGTCGGCTACCGTTTCGCCCCCGCCACGGGGCCGGCCGTCCTGAGCCTCGACGGCGTACGGACCGAGAACACCGCACCGGTCAGCCTGGAACTGCGCGGCGGGGAGATCCTCGGCATGGTGGGCCTCACCGGCGCCGGCCACCGGGAACTGGGCCGCGCCCTGGCCGGCGCCCGGCCGGTCATCGACGGCCGGGTCCGGCTCAACGGCCGGCCGTACGCCCCGGGCTCGGTCACCGACGCGGTCGCCGCCGGCGTCGGCTTGGTGACCGGCGACCGTCAGGAAGAGGGCTGCGCCGCGGAACTGACCGTACGGGAGAACTTCCTGGCCAACCCGCGGGCCGGCGGGCTGCCGGCCTGGCACTGGATCAGCCCCCGGCGCGAGCGGGCCGAGGCCACCACCCTGGCCGAGCGGTTCTCGGTGTATCCCCGGGACAGCGAGGCACCGATCGCCACCCTGTCCGGGGGCAACCAGCAGAAGGTCATGGTCGGCCGGTGGCTGCGGATGCCGCGCAGTCTGCTGATCCTCGAAGAGCCGACCGCCGGGGTGGACGTCGGCGCCAAAACGGCGGTCTACCGGCTGCTCCGGGACGCGCTGGCCGACGGGCTCGCCGTGCTGCTCCTGTCCACCGACTTCGAGGAGGTCGCCGATGTGTGCCATCGCGCCCTGGTGTTCGTCCGCGGGGCGGTGACGGAGGAGCTGAGCGGCAAGGCCCTCACGGTCGCCGAGCTCGCCCGCGCCTCGTCGGCCATGTCCGCGCTCACCGGGGAGACGAGCTGATCATGACGCCCTCCCCGCATTCCCCGCCGGTCCGCCGGCTGGGGCACCTCGTCGGCGCCTACGGCCTCCTGGCCCTCACCGCCCTGTTGTTCCTGGCCTTCTCCCTCGCCCTGCCGGACACCTTTCCCACCCTGGACAACATCTCCGAGATCCTGTCCAACCAGTCGATCCCCGCCCTCCTCGCGCTCGGCGCGATGCTCCCCATCGTCACCGGCAATTTCGACCTGTCCATCGGCTACGGCCTCGGCCTCGCGCATGTGATGACGATGCAGCTGCTCGCGCATGCGGCGTGGCCCTGGCCGCTCGTCTGCCTCGTGGTGGTCGCCGGCGGGGCGGTCGTCGGCACCTTCAACGGCATCGTGGTCGAATTCGCGAAGATCAACTCCTTTATCGCCACCCTCGGCACCGGCAGCATGCTGTACGCCCTCACCGGCTGGATCACCAACGGGGCCCGCATCATCCCCGGCCCGCAGGGACTGCCGGCCGCCTTCACCGACCTCTACGACTCCAGGTTCCTCGGCCTGCCGGTCTCCGCCTTCTACGTCCTCGCCCTGACCGCCGTGCTGTGGCTGCTCCTGGAACGGCTGCCCCTCGGCCGGTATCTGTACGTCATCGGCTCCAACCCCCGCGCCGCCGATCTGCTGGGCATCCCCTCCCGGCGCTACGTGGTCCATGCGTTCGCCGGATCGGGCCTGGTCGTCGGCGTCGCCGGGGTCCTGCTCGCGGCGCAGCAGCGCATCGGCAACCCCAGTGTCGGCCTGGACTATCTGCTGCCCGCGTTCGTCGGTGCGCTGCTCGGCTCGACCGCGATCAAACCCGGCCGCCCGAACGCGCTGGGCACTCTGGTCGCGGTCGTCATCCTCGCCATCGGCCTCGCCGGCATCGGCCAGTTCGGCGCCCAGTTCTGGGTCACCCCGCTGTTCAACGGCGCCACCCTGCTCCTCGCCGTCGGCATGGCCGGCTACGCCGCGCGCCGACAGCTGCGCCACCGACGGGCGGAGCCACCCCGCGCCCGTAAGGACCTGCGGAAAGTCACCTCGTGACAGGCCATCACCATGTCGTCCCTCCGCGAGGAGCGCCCGTGCACCCGCACCGCAAGACCGCCCTGGGCCTCACCGTCGCCGTGGCGGTGGTGGCCGCTGCCCTCGCCGGCTGCGAGCGCGGCACCTCGACCGGTGGCGGGCCCTCCGCCCCAGGTCCGACGACGGCCGGCTGCCCCGCCGTACTGGCCGGTGCCCGGGCGGCCGTGCAACGGGCCATGAAGACCAACCCTGCATGGCACGGCCCCACCCGCGGCCCCCGGGCGGTGCCCGGCAAAGCATCGTCTTTGTCGCCCAGACCATGACCAACCCCGGTGTGGCCGGTGCGGCCAAAGGCGTGCGGGAGGCGGCGAAGGCGCTCGGCTGGAACGTCCGGGTGATCGATGGCCAGGGCACCCCCGCCGGGATCCAGGCGGCCTTCAGCCAGGCCCTCGCCCTGCGGCCCGCGGGCATCGTGATCGGCGGCTTCGACCCCAAGCTGACCTCGCAGCAGGTCGCCAAGGCCAACGCCCGGCACATTCCGCTCGTCGGCTGGCATGCGGTCGACTCCCCCGGCCCGAGCAAGGACCCCGAGCTGTTCAGCAACATCACCACCAGGGTCCAGGACGTGGCGAAAGTCAGCGCGGACTGGGTCATCACGCACTCCCACGGCCGCGCCGGAGTCGTCGTGTTCACGGACGCCTCGATCCCGTTCGCCAGAAACAAATCCGAACTGATCAAGAAGGGGCTGGCCGGCTGCGCCGGTGTGCGGCTGCTGGCGGAGGAGAACATCCCGATCCCGGACACCAGCAGCCGGACGCCCCAGCAGGTCTCCTCGCTGCTCTCCCGCTTCGGGGACCGGTGGACGTACTCCGTCGCCATCAACGATGTGTACTTCGCCGACGCCGCACCGGCGCTGCGCGCGGCGGGCAAGAAGGGCGCCGGCACCCCCTTCAACATCGGTGCGGGCGACGGCGATCCCTCCGCCTTCCAGCGCATCGACAGCCGGCAGTTCCAGGCAGCCACCGTTCCCGAGCCGCTCTCCCAGCAGGGCTGGCAGATCCTCGACGAATTCAACCGCGCCTTCTCCGGCGAGCCCCCCAGTGGCTATGTCGCCCCCGTCCACATCTCCACGGCCGCCAACAGCGGCGGGGCCACGACCTGGGACCCGCCCGGCTACCGTGCGGCGTACCTGAACATCTGGGGCACGTAAGCCCGGCGCGGTCTGTTTTATCGCCGGGTGACCGAGCGGATCCAGGCGAGTTGCTGGGAGATCTCCCCGGCCTGAGCGACCGTCTCCCGGTCAGAGCCGTTGAAGACACCGAGGAGGGTTTCGGCGCCGCTCGGGGCGATGCTCATCACCGGGCCTCCGGAGTCGCCGCCGGCTGGTATTCCGGACACCTTTTCCATGCAGAAGTCCGGGCCGCCCGGGGCGGTGTAGCCCTTGCAACGGGGGTCGTCCGGCCGTACGACCCGCAGGTCCGACTGCTTGAGCACGGGCGACTGGCAGGAATTCTCGTCCTCGGTGCAGGTGGCACCCCACCCGAATTGCCGTACGACCTGGCCGCGGTGGACTCCGGCCGTGGCCAACGGCGCCGTGCGGATCTTCATCGGCGCGACCTTGATGAGCATCATGTCGGCGTGCGCGCTTCCCACGCGCCTGCCGGGGAGCGGGTGGACCGTGGTGCCCTTCCGCATGTCGAGGCTGCCGACCCGGAACGAGATCCGCTTGTCGGCGACCGGCTGCGCCTGCTCGTAGAAACAGTGCGAGGCGCTGAGGATCCACTGCTGTGTCACCGCCGTCCCGGTGCATACCGGTTCACCGTCGATGAGCATGCGCACCGCCCACGGGCCGTAGGTGCTCTTCGACCCGCCGATGACGGCGGAGGCCGGCGCGGACGACATCACCGAGGCCGTCACCAGCAGTAAGGCGGTCAGCAGCAACACACGAACTCTAGGCATCATCCCGACGGTTCCTCTCCTAGGGGCATGGGCCGTACCACGTGGTGAGACACCCCGCCGCGCCAGAAGGTTCCGAATGATCTGGACGAAATCGGCCCAGTTATTCCCTTTTGAATTCACGCACCACCGGCCCCCCGCTTCCGCGTCGGCCTCCCTCGCCACCGGCTCTCTTCCTCCCGCTTCCCCCTGGCTGATGCGTCCCGTTCCCGTGTCCCAGGCGGCCTGCGTATCCCCAGGTCGTGGCCCATTTCTGCGTCCCGGCGTCCCGAACTGCCCGGCTGTCGTTGTGGCTGGGACGGATCACCCCACACGCTCGGATCACCGGAGCACCCCATCGACGCCACCCCCGGTGGTGCGAAGGGAGCTCCCGGTTCCGCATCGAAGCAAGGAGAAATTGTGATCTCGAGAACGAAGAAGGTAGCGCGGTCCGTGGCCGTGGCCTTCGCCGCAGCCGCCGCGTTCACCGTGACCGTCCCGACCGGCAACGCTTTCGCCATCGACAAGGTCCCCTGCCGCGGCGGGGAGAACTTCCTGAAGATCTGGTCCCACAGCGGCGGGCGTCAGAGCGTGGACTGCTACGCGAACGCGGGGAAGATCTCCTTCGGCGGGTGGTGGGTCGACAAGATCTCCACCGGGAACAACGACTTAATCTATTACGACGAGAACGGCGACTCGGTGAAGATCGAACGGTGGCACGAGATCACCTTCCCGAACCGCCCGCCGAAGGTCAGCGACATCGAGATCCTGTGACGAGTTGACGACGAGTCAACGGGATGGCAGTGGTCCGGGGACGGCCGCTCTTGGCTGAGTTTCCCTTCCTGAATACCGCCGCTTCCCGGCCGGGCGTCGGCTTTTCCGCAGCGTGAATCCGCCCGCACCCGGCTCACCGAGGCCGGCCACGTCCTTCCGGGCGTGGCCGGCATTTCCCTGCGCGGCGGCCGATGGCTACCCCTCCCGCTTGATCCACTCTCTGCCGCCCAACGGGTAGTCGTAGCCGGGGCGGCCGACGTCGGCGCTGGTGCGGAACGGGGCGCCACGGTTGTCGATGTGCACGGTGCCGTGGCGGTTTCCGCTGGACCAGTCCAGGGCGAGGTCCCAGCGGACGTCGTGCGCCTTGGTGTGGGCGGTGACATAGAAGACCTCTGGGTCGGACTCGCTGATCTTGTACGGGAAGTCGCGCTGGCCGTTCTTGACGGAGACGGTGGGGCTGCCGTTGTCGAGGTCGATGTCGAATGACTTGGTCTCGACGTTGCCGCCGCATCCGACGCCCATCGAGTAGTCGTTCCAGGCGAGCGGGGCGCCCTTCGCGACGACGCGTACGTGCAGGGCTTCCAGGACGACGGTCTCTTTCCCGGTGCCCTGCACGGTGAGCGCGACCCGCTGCTCCCCCGAGGAGGCCGCTCCGTACGCGGCGGCCCAGCGGGGCGCGTCCCGCTCGGGAGCGGGCGGGCCGACCTCTTCGGGCTGCCTGTCGACCAGGAAGTGCTGACTGCACGGGCTGTCGTAGACGTACGGGCGGGTGGCGACGTTGACCCGGACACCGTCGGCGCGCTCGCCGTCGCCCTCGCCGTCGGGGGCGGAGGACTCTGACGCCGAGGCGGAGGGTCTGCCGGTCTTCGCGCTCCGAGACGGAGAAGGAGCGTCCGACGCCCGCCCCTTGTCGTGTGCACGGGCGGTACCGGTGCTGCCGGGAGTGCCGGTGCCGGCTCCGTCGGTCCCGGCGGACTTCTGCCCGCTGCCGTCGCCTCCGGAGGACGGCAGATTCACGGCCAGCACGACGACTCCCAGGGCGGCTGCCGCGGCGACGGAGGCGATGAGCGTGGAGCGGCGCCGACGGGGCCGGACGGCAGCGAACCGGACGGCGCCGCCGACAGCCGGTTCATCAGTTCCGCCGGTCTCACCGGGACCGCGGGCCTCGCCGGGATCGCCGGCCTCGCCGCGTTCCAGGCCCTCGTCGGCCCCGGCACCGCGCACCACCACCACCCCACCCGGCCCTGGCCGCTTGCGCCCCCGCGCCGCATCCGCCAGAATCCACCGCCGGTGCAGCTCGATCAGTTCCTCGGGGGTGGCCCGGCACACCCGCGCGAGCCGCTCGGCCGGCGCGTATTCGGTCGGCACCGCGCTGCCGCGGCAGTAGCGGTGCAGCGTCGATGTGCTCATGTGCAGCCGCTTGGCGAGCGTCCCGTAGCTCAGCCCCGAGCGTTCCTTCAACTCGCGTAACAGCTCCGCGAACGCGTCCGCGTCCTCGGCAGCCCCCATCGCCCCAGACATCGTTGTTCCCCTTCCCCGCCTGACCCGGCGCGTCCCATTCCCGCGTTCCAGGCCCTTAGATGTCCCCCGGCCGAAGTCCGTTCTGTGTTCCGGCATCCCCAACTGCCCAATATTCGTGGCGGCTGGGACGAATCACCCCCGCAATCTCCGTTCATCCAAGCACCACACCGGGGGGCTCCTTCAACATCACGCTGCGCATGTTCTGGCCCCGTCCCAAAGCCCTGGAGCGCACCTGGCACCCGCCGGCTCTCTGCCGCATCGGCCGACCAGGCGGGAGTTGACGAGGGCGGTCCGGCGTCCTCAGTCGCGCGGCAGCAGGGACCCCAGCGGCCCCAGGTCGAGGTTGAGATCTTCAAGGCGCAGATCGTGCTGCTCGCACAGCTCGGTCATCCGTGCTTCGAGATGCATCAGGGTCTCCCCGATGTGTTCCACCTGCTCATCGCTGAGGTCGCCCTGCTCCACGCGGCGAATGGCCTGACGTTCCATCAACTGCCGCAGCAGCTCCACCACGGTGAGCACCAGAGAGACCAGATCGCGGCCCATCTGCTCACGGTCGAGGTCGACTCTGCTCTCCGGCGTACCCGGCCTTCCTCCGGTCATCGCGGGCCTCCGGTCACAGCGGGCCTCCGTCCGACCACGGCGCGGGGACGCGTTCGTTGACCGAGGACAGCAGTGCGTGCAGGGAGAGCCGGACCAGCGGCACATCGGCGATGGCGATGACCAGGTCGCCGCTGACCACGACCCCGGTGGACAGGACGCGGTCCAGGAGGTCGACCAGCGGTACCCCGATCGGCCCGGCGAGCGGGCCCGGGGTGTCCCAGGGGACGGGCTTATGAGCGGACACCGCTCACACCTCCCCGGCGAAGGAGTACGGCACCCAGGGGCCGGATACCTCGACCTCCGCGCCGGTACGGAGCCGCAAGAGCTCCACCGCATCGAGAAGTTGCTTCTCGCGCACGGTCGTCACCAGGTAGGCGGCGTTGAGCACTTGCAGCCGGTGCCGCTCCCCCGTCATCTCCTGGGTGTGCGGGCGGAGCCGGCGGGTGGCGGTGGCCAGGCGGCTCAGGACGGCATCGATGTCCTCGGCGGTCCGCAGCGCCCGGTCGTGGTGCTGCTCGCGCGCCCGGTGCAGCCCGCGCTTCCGTTCCAGGTAGGCACGGCCCGCCCCGCCGGATGGTCCGCCGCCGTTCCGGGGAGGTGCCGGTGGCGTGCTCCGCGCTGCCTCGGGCACGGTCGCCGGGAGACTGACCTTCACCCCCCATTCGGCGTGGCCCTCGATCCGGGCGAGCGCTGCGGCGAAACGGTCCCGGTCCGCGCCAAGGGCCTGTTGTGCCCGCTCGTCCCCGCGGTAGAGGGTGGCGAGTGCCAGCGGCACCGCCGGCCCGCAGGCGGCGGCCGCGGTCACCACCTCGTGGTGCGCGCGGGCGCAGCGCTCCAGTTCCGCACGGTCCGACAGCCGCTGCTGCCAGGCGTCCTCGGTGAACCCGTCGGCCGGTACGTGCTGGACGACCGCGGTGAGGGGGCCGAGCGGCAGCGTGCGCACGGGAAAGCCGGCGGCGAGGCCCGCGAGTCCGCTGAGAACGGCCGGGTCCAGCCGGCGGCACACCGCGTAGACATAGGTCGCGGTCTCAGGGGCGTCGGGCTGCTCCCTCGTCATGACCCCGCCTTCTCCTTCGTCCGAGCCTTGTCCTTCGTACCGGAGGTGGACGCATCGCCGTCGCCGGCGGACTCCAGCGCCTCCAGCCGCTCGCGCAACCGGTCGTTCTCCTCCCGCAGTTCACTCCGCGCCGCCTTGGAGCTGAGCGCCGGATCGGTCTCCCACCAGTCGATCCCGGCCTTTCTGGCCGTCTCCACCGAGGCGACGAACAGCCGCAGCCTGATGGTGAGCAGCTCGATGTCCAGCAGATCGATCTTGATGTCCCCGGCGATGACGATGCCCTTGTCGAGGACGCGTTCAAGGATGTCGGCGAGGTTCGCGGTGCTGGGACCGTTGGCAGGAGGAGCGGCCGGTCGGTGGTCGACATCGGTCACGGGGGCACTCCTTCCTCTTCGTGGCGTACCGGGCGGGCGGTGGCTCCGGAGCGCCGGTCAGCTCTCGTACAGCAGGTCGAGCAGTTGGTCCTCTTCCCGCTCGAACGCCGCTTTGCTGAGGTGCCCGGCCTCGTACTCCTGGTTCAGCGCGGCGAGCCGGGCGCGGATGACGGAGGGGTCGTGCAGCTCGCGGTCGGCCGCCCGGGCGAGTTGGTCGGCCACCCACACCACTCCCCGCACCGGGGCGAGCGGCAGGGTGAGCACTCCGCTGATCAGCCCCATGTCAGCCGCCGGCTCTTCCCGCGAGCACCTGCGGCTCCAGGAAGCTGTAGCAGGGCAGCGGACCCGCCACGCGCAGGGCGACGCGCTCGCGCCGGTCCTGGGCCAGGCGCTCCGCCTCCGCGGCGAATTCGGCACTGTCGCTCCGGTCCACCAGGAACGACATATTGACCTGGCACCCGGATACCTCCGGCCCCGGACGGACCGCATGGGCCCAGGGCTTCAGCTCACGCACGATTTCCTGACCGGCTTCGGCGGCCCGGCGGGACAGCGCGGTCGCCACCGCTTCTCCCAGCCGCATATTGGCCTCGTAGCTCGGCCGTCGGTGCACCTCTTCGCGCAGCCCGCGGATGGTGGCGTCCCCTTTGACGAGCGCGGCGAGCGAGTCGTCGGCCGGCATCGCCTTGACATTGATCTCGACCCGGCCCGCGAGGCTTTCCAGCGCCGCCAGATGGCGTTCTTCGTCGTCGGCCAGCTGACGGCGGATCACCGTCTCGTCCGGCGCCACCATGCCGAATCGCATGGGCAGGACGGGCCCGCGTTCGGACAGGGCCAGCAGCAGCTCCTGATGGGCCAGCAGGTCGCGACGGCGGGCCCGCAGCTTCGGCGGCGCCTGGCTCACGACCGCGGCGACCCGTCCCTCCGCGATCTTCTCCACGACGCCGGGGGGATCCCCGACTCCGCCCACATGCGAGGGCAACGGGCGATCGGTCCGGATGATGCCGTAAACGTAGATACCGTCGTCCGTCACGGGTCATTCCTCCTCTGCGCGCCGCCGACGGGAAGCGGCTCCGGACCGGGCGGAACTGCGCCGCCGCCGCTGCGGCTGCGCTTCCTCGTCCGCATCGTCATCCCCGTCATCGTCCTTGCCCACCGCCGAACGGACGGTTTCGCCCACGGATTTGGCGGCGTCTTTCACCTTGCGCTTTCCGATGCCTTTGGCGGCCTGGCCGCTGAAGAGTTCGGGCACGGTGACACTTCCCGAATCCCGTTCCAGATCCAGCCGATTGCACGCCTCCGCGAACCGCAGATAGGTATCCACGCTGGCGACCACGATGCGGGCATCAATCTTCAGAATCTCGATTCCCACCAGGGACACCCGTATGAACACATCGATGACCATCCCGCGGTCCAGGATGAGCTCCATCACGTCGTACAACGTGCCGGCCCGCGGCGGACAGGGAATTACCTCTCCGGACAGGCCGGTATAGGTCGTCATGCTCATCTGGGGTGCCCTTTCAGCTGGTCGGGACGGCGCTCACTGATCGGCCGCACCTCGTCGATAGCGGTGGGTCCGGTAGTACTCGCGCAGTTCGCCCTCGTCGTCGAGCCGTACCTCGTACGTGGCGAGAAGGCTCGTGGTGTCCGGGATCCGCGCCAGTTCCAGCACATCCACCACGACACACCAGCCGTCGTCGGTCCGCCGTACCGCCGAAACCCCTTCGGTCCGGTGGCTGATCACGCTCTGAAGCAATTCGGCGGCGCGCTGCGCCACCTCCGCCGGAGTGTTCTCCGGCGTGGATTTCCGTTTACGGGCAGCCGTGGACGACCGGGCCCGCGTGCGGGATTGCTCTGCCATACCCCAAGTCTCATCGCCTCCCCGCCCCGCGCATCCTGAGCGGGCCCAATCTGATCAGGCGTCGTGGGAAAGGTGGCGCCGGGTGACGGCCAGGATGGCCATGTCGTCCTCGTGGTCGCCCTCGGTCCAGCGGCCGACATCCTTGGTCACGGCCTCCACCAGCGCCTCGGGTTCCGTGAACCGCCGGCCCAGGCGCCCCGAGTACACCGGGTCGTAGAAGGTGCCCCGCTTGTCCCGCGCCTCGGTGACCCCGTCCGTGATCAGCAGCAGCGAGGCTCCCGGGGGCAGTCGCACCCCGTCGACCGGCACGGAGGCCGCCGGTGTGAGGTCGCCCAGCCCCACCCCGAGGGGCAGCTGAGGGGTGGTCGGGTCGAGCCGTACGAGCTGCCCGCCGTGCACCAGATACGGGGGTGGATGCCCGCGGTTCACCAGGCTCAGCATCTCGCCGTCGGCGGAGACCTCGGCCAGTACGGCGGTGGTGAAGCCCTCACTGGAGATCACCGGCCCGCTCCGGGCCGCCGCCCTGGCCAGCGCCTCGTCCAATCGCTGCCCCAGCGTGTTCAGGCTGGGAGCGTATTCGGCCTCCTGCCGGAACGCACCGAGCGCGACCGATACCGCGGCAACGGCCTTGATTCCTTTGCCCCGCACATCGCCGATGATCATCCGTACCCCGAACGGCGTCTCCTGCACCGCGTAGAAGTCACCGCCGATCCGCGCCTCGGCCTGCGCCGCGGTGTACCCGGCGGCCACGGCCAGCGGCCCGGCCTCCTTCGGCGGGTCCGGGAGCACCGCCCGCTGCACCGCCTCCGCGACATCCCTGGCCAGCGCCAGATCGCGGCCCTGCCGCACGATGAGCCGGTTGACCCCGAGCGCCAGCACCCCGATCAGACCGACCACGGCCAGATCGACCAGCAGCGGCGTCGCCGGACGTCCCCGCTCGATGTCCAGGGCCACCGAGACCACACAGGTGACACACACGACGGCGAGCGCGGACCGAAAGGTGAGCGTGGCCCCGGCGACGAGCGGCGCGGCGGCCAGCAGCGGGAGCCCCATATACGGCTCGGGCGCGAAAAGGTTCAGCAGGACGCCGACCAGGAGGGCCAGCGCCGCGAGTATCCAGGGCACCTTCGCCAGCGTGGGTTGCAGGCCATTCACAGCGCATCTCCTGCTGCCGGACCGCGCCCGCGACGCGGCGGCCGGCGGACGGTGTGCCGCACCGCCAGGTGAATCATTCCGATGGCTTCACATATACGCCCTGTGGGCTGGTTGTGCTCGTTACGGGCGGGCTTCCGGCCCCGGGGCGGAGCCGGCGGAGGAGACCCTTTGGCCGTGACAGCTCGCCCCGTTCGGCGCGCGACGCCCGGCACCGCCTAACCGGCCTCCGCCCCCCGCGCGGCCGGCGCGGAGAACCACCGCAGCCCCGGTGTCGTCGCGCCGACCAGTACCACCGCGCCGATGCACAGCAAACCGCCGCTGACCAGGGCCGTTGTGCCTGATGTGGCGTCCGCGACGAGGCCGCCGCGGAGATTGCCGAGGTCGGGGCCGGCCTGTCCGACGATCTGTTCCGCGGCGCTGACCCGGCCCAGCAGTTCGTCGGGGGTGTGCAGCTGCACGAGGGTGCTTCGGGAGACGACGGAGACGGTGTCGGCGGCGCCTGCCAGGGTCAGGAAGGCCAGGCCGGCCCAGGGGTCGGCCGACAGGCCGAACAGGGTGAGGGCCGCGCCCCAGGTGGCCGAGCCGGCGAGCATGACGAGGCCGGGGCGGGAGCGGCGGGTGAAGCTCCCGGCGAAGAGGGATGCGAGGACCCCGCCGGCGGCCACGGCGGTCAGGAAGAGGCCGAGGGTGCGGGGGTTGCCGCCAAAGCGTTCCGCGTTGACCTGGGGGAACAGGCTGGTCGGCATCGACAGCAGGGTGGTGGCCAGGTCCGTGAGGAGCGCGCCGCGGATGACGGGGGTGCGGACCAGGAAGGCCAGGCCGTCCGCCACGCCGCGCAGACCGGGCCGGGCGGGCTCGTCGCCGGGGCTCATCCGCGGCAGGCCGAACGCCCCGTAGAACGCGGCGGCGAAGGTGAGTGCGTCGATGAGATAGCAGCCGCCGACGCCCAGCCGGCCCAGGATCAGCCCGCCCAGTGCCGGGCCGATCAGCATGGCGCCCTGGAAGGAGATCCGGTTCAATGCCAGCCCGGCTGCGAGCTGTTGCTCCGGCAGCAGACGCGGAATGAAGGTGCGGGACACCGGTGCGCTGCCGGCCGTGAAGCAGGACTCCACCGCGACCAGTAACAGCACCGCCGGCGTCGGGAACTGCCCGACGAGCCCTTGCAGGGCGAGCAGGAGCACGCACCCGGCCTGGCCGGTGGTCATGATCAGGTAGAACTTCCGCCGGTCCACGCGGTCGACGACCGACCCGACGAAGAGGCCGAGCACGAGGAGGGGGACGGCCTGGGCCATGCCGACGGCGCCGGTCCAGACCGTGCTGTGGGTCGTCTGCCAGACCTGGAACATCACGGTGACCAGGGTCATGTGCCCGCCGAGCCGGGAGAGCGCCTGGCCGAGCCACAGCCGCCGGAACGGTGCCGACCGGCGCAGCGGGGTCACATCGAGCAGTGCGTGCTTCACTCCCATGCGGGGTCCTCGGCCAGCTTCTCGGCGATCCGGTCGTGGAAGCTCTTGTGCGCGAGAAGCCGCTCGATGTCGGTGACGACCCGGGTCAGCGGATAGGGGAGCTCGGCCTCGATCTCGGCGACGGCCGCCTCGGTGGCGCGCCACTCCGCGGCCAGCCGTCCGGCGATGCCGCGGGCCCGGTCCGTGAGCGTCACCTTCTTGCTGCGCGCATCGTCGCCCGCCACGGTCTCCACCCAGCCGGCCGCGCGCATCGCGGCCACCTTCTGGCTGAGCGCGGAGTGCGTCCGGCCGACGGACTCGGCCAGTGCGGTGATGGTCATCGGCCCGCGGGCGTGCAGCCGAAGCAGCTCCAGGACGAAGCTCGGCTTGAGCCCGGTGATCCGTTCCTCGGCATAGATCCGGGCGATGTCCGCGTCCATCGCTGCCTGGAGCAGCCGCAGCGGCTGCCACAGGGTCTGCTCGGTGGGATCGAAGGTGGGGTCCTCGGCCATCCGCGGATCGTAACAGCGCTTATGTAAGTGCTGTCAGATTACTTCCGGCCAAGTGGCGCCGGGGCCCCCGCGGGACGGAGTGTGCGGGCGGCCGGTCCTGGTGGACCATGGAAGCCACAGCACTGACCAGCGAAGGGGAGGGCCACAGCCAGCGAGGTGGACAGACCACGGACCGGAGCGCGGGCCGGCCAGGTGGTCCGTCGGGTGGAAGGAGTGCCCGGGTGAGCGCAGCCGACGGGCGTCCGGCCGAGGCCGGGGAGCCGGAGGGAGTACCGCCACAGCCGAGCGGGCTGATGGACCTCCTCGGTGTGGCCGCGGTCCTGCTGGACGCCGATGGGCGGATCGTCCTGTGGAGCCCGCAGGCCCAGGACCTGTACGGCTACACCGCCGAGGAAGCGCTCGGGCGGTACGCGGCGCCCCTGCTCATCCACCAAGAGCACTGGGACCTGGTGATCGGGCGGTTCTCCGGGGTCATGGCGACCGGCCGCAGCTGGAGCGGCACCTTCCCCGTCCGGCACAAGGACGGCACCGTACGGCTGGTGGAGCTGCGCAACATGCGGCTGATGGACGACCGCGGCGACTTCTACGCCCTCGGGCTGGCCACCGACTCCTCGACGCTCCGCGAGGTGGAGCGGGATGTCGCCCTGTCCACCCGGCTGATCTCCCAGTCCCCCATCGGGCTGGCGATGCTCGACACCGAACTGCGGTATGTGGCCGTCAACCCCGCCCTGGAACGGATGCACGGCATACCCGCGAAGGATCATCTCGGCCGGCACTACCGCGAGATCATGACCGCCGCGAAGTTCGAGGTGCCCGAGGCCGCGATGCGGCAGGTCCTCAAGACCGGGACGCCGATGGTCGACGAGACCACGGTCGTCGGCCGTACCCCCTCGGACCCGGACCACGAGCACGCCTGGTCGATCTCGCTGTACCGGCTGGAGGACCCGCAGGGGCGGGTGCTGGGGGTGGCCGACCTGGTGGTGGATGTCACCGACCGGTATCAGGCGGCCAGGGAGGCCGCCGAGGCCCGGCAGCGGCTGGCCCTGATCGCCGACGGCTCCGCGCGGATCGGCACCACCCTGGAGGTGGGACAGACCGCCCGGGAACTGGCCGAGGTCACCGTTCCCGAGCTCGCCGACGTGGTGACGGTCGATGTCCTCGACTCCGTCCTGGACGAGCACCGCCCCACCCCCGACGACGGCACGGCGCTCTTCCGCGCCCTCGCGGTGAAGGCCGCCTACCCGACCGAAGCCGTCCAGGCCGCCGATCCGCCCGGCCATATCGCCGCGTACGACACCGACCGGCTGGCCACCCAGTGCGTGCGCACCGGCCGGCCGATCCTCGTCCCGCACGCCGACGCCGACGACCTGGCGCGCATTGCCCGCGACGACCACGCCGCCACCCTGCTGGCCCGCGCCGGGGTGCACTCCTACCTGCTGGCCCCGCTCACCGCCCGCGGCCATATCCTCGGCGTCCTGGGCCTCATCCGCGCGCGCAACTCCCCCGCTTTCGACGAGGACGACCTCGCCCTCGCCTCCGAACTGGCCTCCCGTGCCGCCGTATGCATCGACAACGCCCGCTCGCACCAGAGCGTGCGCAACGCCGCCGAGACCCTTCAGCGCAGCCTGCTCCCCGACCATCCGCCGCACCGTCCCGGTCTACGGCTCGCCTCCCGGTACCGGCCCGCGCAGGCCACCTACGAGATCGGCGGCGACTGGTACGACGTCCTCCCGCTCGACGGCGACAAGACCGGCCTCGTCGTGGGCGACGTCATGGGCAGCGGTATCGACGCCGCCGCCACGATGGGCCGTCTGCGCACCGCGACCTGCGCGTTCGCCGATCTCGACCTCGACCCCGCCCAGGTCCTCCAGCACCTCGACAAGATCACCTCGGGGCTGGAGCACTACATCGCCACCTGTGTCTACGCGACGTACGATCCCCACCGCTCGGTGTTCCACATCGCCACCGCCGGCCATCTGCCGCCCGCCCTCGTACGCCGCGGCAAGCACCCCGAGTTCCTCGACCTGCCCATCGGCGTGCCCCTAGGGGTCGGCGGCATCCCCTTCGAGACCATCACCTTCGCCCTCGACCCCGGCGACCAACTGGTCCTCTACACCGACGGCTTGGTGGAGACCCGCCACCACTCCCTCGACGAACGCCTCGACACCCTGCTCCGCCTGCTGGACGCCCCCGACCGCTCCCTGGAAGAGACCTGCGACCGCCTCCTCCGCGAACTACGACGCCCCGACGACCCGGATGACGTCGCCCTGCTGATCGCGGGGACCGAGCGGTTCATGCCGACGGCACCCTAGGCGGTCTCGTTTGGATCAGCTGGTCGTCGGTCCGCCGTCTCTTGCCCTACCCGGCCGGCCCAAGTACTCCTCGCCGCCGGCGGGGTGGTGGCATGCTGTGCCGTTTGGTGGCACGCTCGAATGCCGGCTTGCAGCGCGTGATCGACCGGATGGGTGAGATTCGATGGCATCGTGCGGGCCTCGGCGGCGATCACGTTGGAGAATCCGGTGCCGCTCCGGATCACTCCACTGGCGCGCCAGGCGTCGCGGCAGGCGCCGTACGGACCGCTGACCGCTGGAGGACCGGCCTTGAGGGAGGACCGAGAAGTGAGCTTCTGGGAGTACCTGGGCACCCGCTGCCGGCAGGCGCTGATCATGGACTGGCTGGGGACGCTCGTCGAGTTGCCGTTACGCCCACGCGGCCTGGAGGTGGACTGATGCGCCTGGCCCGGGTACGGACGGCCGTCGCAGGCGCGGGCGCCCTGCTGCTCGCCGCCGCAGGGCTGAGCGGCTGCGGACTGACCAGCGGCAGTCCGCTGGCCGACTCGGTGCGGCCCGGCTCCATCGGGAAGGGGCGACCACTGGAGGGCGCCCAACTGACCGTTACCTCAAAGGAGTTCACCGAACAGATCATCCTGGGCCAGATCATGGGGCTGGTCTTCAAAGCGGCCGGCGCGGAAGTCCTGGACCGGACGAACATCCAGGGCTCGATCGGTGCCCGCGAGGCGGTCAAGTCCGGTGCGGCGGACGGGATGTACGAGTACACCGGCACGGCCTGGATCACCTACCTCGGTCACACCAAGCGGGTCGTCGACCCGCACGGGCAGTGGGAGGCCGTACGCGAGGAGGACCGCCGCAACGGCATCACCTGGCTGCCCGCCGCCCCGCTCAACAACACCTACGCGCTGGTCGCGAACCAGGCGAATGCGCAGAAGTACCGGCTGCGCACACTCTCCGACGTGGCACGTCTGACGAAGAAGGACCCGGGCGCGGCGACGATCTGCGGCGGAAGCGAGTTCTCGGTGCGCGAGGACGGCCTGCCGGGCGTGGCGAAGACGTACGGATTCGCCCTCCGGCGCGGGAACTTCAAGAAGATGGACGACGGCGTCGTCTACACCCAGGTCGCCGAGGGCGCGGCCTGCTCCCTCGGCGTGGCGGCCACCACAGACGGCCGCATTCCCGAACTCAAGCTGAAGGTGCTGGAAGACGACCGGCACTTCTTCCCCAACTACAACGCGGCACCCGAGATGAACAGCGCCACATTGAGGAAGTACCCCGCCATCGCCGGCCTGCTCGCCCCGATCACCAAGCGGCTGACGGGGGCCGAGGCCCAGCGGCTGAACGCGCGGGTGGACGTGGACGGGGAGGACCCGCACGAGGTGGCGAAGGACTGGCTGGTGCGGGAGGGCTTCATCCGGGAAGGCTGAGAGTGGTCGCCGGGGCATATCGACTCCAGGTTCCTCCGGCTTCGGGGACCAGGAACTGAAGGCGGGAGTACCGCACTCCGTGTCGGTCGGCGTCGAAGTCTGCGATGGTCACCACGCGGTGCGGGTCGCCGGCGATGGCCACCAGTTCGCCAAGAGAGCCCTTACCGGCCGCGTCCAGAACCACGTCGACCCCGTGCGGAGCCAGTGGGGCAAGGCGGTCGGCCAGCCCCGCCCCGTAGGTGACCGGAACGACGCCGAGCTGGGCGAGGAAGCCGTGGTTGCCTTCGCTCGCGGTGCCGATCACGTCGAGGCCGCGCGCCTGGGCGAGTTGCGCGGTGAGGGTGCGGACGCCTCCGGCGGCGCCCTCGATCAGCAAGGTCATGCCCTCGGCGGCTTCCAGGGCTTCCAGTACACGCATGGCTGTGTCGATGTTCCAGGAGAGCTTGTGGTCGCTCGCCTCTGCGGGACTGTCAGATTCCCGGGGCTTGCTCTGGGTCGGTGAAGAAACTGATCACGTCCTGGGGCGTGGGGTGGTGGGCGACTTCGGCGGCGGCCGCGGCGCCGCGGGGGAACAGCACTTGTTCGTATGAGGTGAGCGCGGTCTCGATGTCGTCGGGGTGTGCGGCGAGGGCCTTTCCGAGGTCGGCACCGTCCTGCATGGCCAGGTTGGCGCCTTCACCGTTGGGGGTGGAGAGGTGGGCGGCGTCGCCGAGCAGGGTCACTCCCGGCACCCGGGCCCAGCGGTGCCCGACCGGCAGGGCGTGGAGGGGGCGCAGGACCGGCGCGGTCCGGCCGGCGGTGATCAGGGCGGTGAGTTCCGGCGCCCAGCCGTCGTACTCCTCCGCGATGCGCTCGGCGGCCGCGGCGGCATCGGTGAAATCGATGGTGGCGAACCAGTCCTGCGGCTTGGCCAGGGTGATGTAGGTGCGGAGGACCCCGCCCTTCTCCCGATGAGCCACGAGCCACTTCCCGTTCCCGTCCGGGTCGAGCGCGACGAGTGTCCCGCCGCCGACCGCTTTCGCGGTGGCCGGGTGCCGGGTGTCGGCGTCGTGCAGGCAGGTCTCGACGAAGGACCGGCCGACGTATTCGGGTGTGGCGTCGGAGAGCAGCGGTCGGACGCGCGACCATGCGCCGTCCGCGCCGACCAGCAGGTTCGTGAGGACGGCGGCGCCGCCTGCGAAGGTCACCTCGTGGCGGCCCGCGGTGCGGGCGCGGACGCCGGTGACCTTGTGGCCCCATCGGACGGTGCCGTCGCGGAGTGCGTCCAGCAGGATCCGTCGCAGCTCGCCGCGCTGTACCTCGGGGCTTTCGCCGGTGCCGTCGTCGGCCTTGTCGAACAGGACGGTTCCGTTGTGGTCCAGGAGCCGTATCGCTTGGCGGCCCTCCAGGATGAGGCCACGGAACTCGTCCATCAGTCCGGCTGCCTTGAGGGCGAGTTGGCCGTTGTGGTCGTGGATGTCGAGCATCCCGCCCTGCGAACGCGCCGCCGGGGAGGACTCCGCCTCGTAGACCGTGACCGGGATGCCGTGGAGGTGCAGGACGCGGGCCAGGACGAGGCCGCCGAGTCCGGCGCCGATGATCGTGACAGGAGTGTGCATGGGGCTCCTTGCGTGTCGCACCTGCCGGGTGGGCCCCGGCGGGCGCTGGAAGGAAGGCAGTTCGCCGGGGCGTGCGACCGGGCAGGGAATGGCTCAGACGACGATGACCCGGCGCCCGCGCGTGTGACCGGCCCGGCTGTCGAGGTGTGCCGCCGGGGCCTCGGCGAGCGAGTACGTCTTCTCGACCGGTATGTGGAGCTTTCCCCGCGTGATGAGGCGGACGGCCTCGGCGAGGGCTTGTGGAACGTTCCCGGTCACGCCGGAGTACCGGGCACCGAGCTCCGGCGCACCCAGGTCGGCGATGGAGACCACCCTCCGCGGATCCCCGGTCAGCTCGACGAGCTCGCGGATCACGCCTGACCCGGCCAGATCGAGCGCCGCGTCGACCTGCCCGAGCCGCCGCACCCGCTCGACCCAGCCCTCGCCGTACGTCGTGGCGAGGGCGCCCAGGCTCCGCAGATACTCCTGGTTCGCGGCTCCGGCCGTGCCGATCACCGTGATGCCGCGCTCGTGGGCGATCTGGAGGACCGCCGATCCAACTCCCCCGGACGCGCCGCTGACCAGCAGCGTCTGCCCGGACCGCACACCGGCCTGACCGATGATGCGCAGCGCGGTCTCCACGACGGAGGGGTACCCGGCCGCCTCTTCGAAGGTCAGGCTCTCGGGCATACGGGCCCAGGCCGCGAGGACGGCGAACTCGGCATACGTACTCGCGCCTCGCCCGAACACGCGGTCACCGACCTCGACCCCTTCGACGTGCTCGCCGACCTGGTCCACCACCCCGGCGGCGTCCTGCCCGACTCCGGCAGGCAACTCGACCGGGCGGACCTCCTGGAACTGTCCTTCACGGATCCGCCAGTCGACCGGATTCACGCCCGCCGCCCGCACGGCGACGCGTATGTGGCCGGGGCCCGCGTGGGGCTCCTCGGCGTCTTCGAGGTGGAGAACGTCGGGACCGCCGAACTCGGCGTAGCTCACTCTCTTCATGTGAGGGACCGTAACACTAACGGTTACGGTTTCGAAACTGCTACTCCTTTGGATTTGGTAGTGTCAGCGGCATGACCGTGCCGACGACCGGACGCCGTGAACGCAAGAAGGCCGCGACCCGCCAGAAGATCGCCGACACCGCCCTGCGGCTCTTCCTGGAGCGCGGGTACGACGCGGTGGGCATCCGTGACGTGGCCGCCGAGGCCGACGTGGCCGTCACCACGCTCTTCTCCCACTTCGCCTCGAAAGAGGCCCTGGTGTTCGAGCAGGACGAGAACTTCGAGCAGCGCCTCACGCAGGCGGTCACCGGCCGGGGGCCGCACGAGCCACTCATCCCCGCGCTGCGCCGCGAGATCCAGGCCATGGTCCGGCACTGCACGGGAGACGGCGCCGCCCCGATCTACCGCATGATCGACGCGTCACGTGCCCTGCGGGAGTACGAGGAGACGATGCGGCTGCGCTACGCGGAGTCGCTGGCCGCGGCCCTCGTCGCCGATCCCGACCTGCCACAGAGCGAAACGGCCTGCCGGACGCTCGCGAGGTTCGTGATCGACGCCTATGCGCTGGCCCACGAGGCGGCCGACCCGGACGCCGCGCTGGACGAGATCTTTCAGATGATCGAGGCGGCCTGGGAAGTCACCTGACCTTCTGGGCAGTTCACCGCGCTGATGGCCCAGGCCGGCGCGGACGAGGACCGGACCTGGGCCGTTTCGGTGGACTCCACGATCATGCGGGCAACACCGGCACGCGGCCGGGGCCCGCAAAAGGGGCCCTAGCTCCACGCGTCGACCGTCGCGGCGGCCCACGCCTTGACGCGTTCGGTGAACTCCGGGGCGGGGAACGAGCCGTCGACGGCGACGTCATGGATCGTGACGGAGAAACGGGAGGGCGGCGCGTCCCGGTGCGGCAGGGCCGCGTCCCGGGCGGCTGGTGAGGAACTGCCCTTCGCACGGTGGGAGTTGCCTCGGCGAGCGCGGCCGACGAGCTGGTTCACTTCGTCGAGGCCGCCTTCGAGGTAGGCGTGCAGCAGCGCCCAGGCCGTCCCGCCGTCATCGGCGGGCAGCCGACTGGGGTGTTGGAGCAGGAAGCAGGCGACGGAGACGCCGTGCAGCGGCCCCCACGGTGCCTGCCGTGCATGGTCCAGCGCGAGCAGTGTCTGGAAGAGCTCCTCGCAGGATCGCGGGTCCATCGGCGCACCGCACTCTGCGCAGGGTTCCATGCCTTCTCCTTGATCCTCGGAGTACGGCGTACCAGCGTCCCCGCTCTCGCGTTCCGGCGCATGTGGTTTTCCGCGGAGCGCGGCGCGTTCACGCCTCTGCGAAGGCCCGTTGGCTGAATACACGCGGGCCGCGCCGCCCTTTTATTGAGCGAATTATTGTGCGTCGCTGGGCGAATTTCTCGGCCGCATTGCGATATGGCCGCCGCATTCGATGACTCCGGTGGGCCCAGCCCATGGAAAACCCCCGACCTCCCCCGGGCCGCCGTCATGCTCATGCTCTTCCTGCGCGGACCACCGGCAACGTCGGCACGCCCGGGCCACCCGGGAGGCTCAATTATTCGCCCGGATGCGACGCTCTCAAGTGGTGCGCCGTGACAATGCAACTGGCTGTGTGTCATATCACTACTGCGCCGCAGAAGGCCGACAGGGTGTCGCCCTTCGCAGCAGGCCGAAAGGAACATGTCCATGCGCACTGCCCGCACTCTGTTCGCCTCAGCCGTCATCACCGCGATGTTCGCGGTCACCGCTCCCGCCGCGACCGCCGTGTCCGCGGCCGGGGACCACACGACGGACCATGTCGCGTCGAGCAGCTCCGGCCACGACCACGACAGGTGCAAGCACGGACACCACAAGCGCGACGATCACAAGAAGGACCACCGCAAGAAGAACCACCACAAGCGCGATCACCACAAGCGCGATCACCACAGGCGGGACCACCACCGGCCGTCCGGCGGTGTGCACACCGGCGGCGGGGCCCTGGCCGACCTCCTGCGCTAGGACGGGCCAGGCCGGCACCAGGGGTCGATGACCGGGTGCCGGGCCGGTTCTGCTGTTTTGCGGGGGTGGGTTCTCCTCTTGGGGAGCCCACCCCCGCGGCGATTCGCCGTGTCCGGCGGCGGCTGATAGGGAGGTGACATGAGCGAAATACCTCCGGTTCTGACCGTGACCGCCATCAGCACCATCGGAGTCACCGATGTCCACGACGACAACGCCGACTCCTGGCTGGTGATCGAAACCGCCGAGCAGGGCCAGCTGTTGCTGAACCTGCCCGGTCCCCTGTACCGGGCCGCCGTCCAGTCGACCGAGCTCCCGGCCGACCAGCCCGGCCCCGGCCGGCTGGCCCTCACCGAGGCCGAAGTCGCTGCGTACCGCGCCCATATCGCGAGCCTGACGCGCACCGAGCAGGAATCGTCCGAGTGACCCGGTGACCGGCCGGAACGGTCACCGACCTCGCGGGTACCGCCCGCTTGCTCCCACGGCGGAGCGTGCGGCGGACGTCGCACGCCGCGTTTCAAGCGGCCGAAAGCGGCAACGCGTGGTGCATGTCCTCACGCGCTCGTTACCGCAACAACGAAGCAGCGAAGGTCGTCGTCGTCCTTGCGGACCTGACGGCGTTGATCCTCGGCCTGTGGATCCTGTTCGCCCTCGTCGACGCGAACCGCGCCAACGACCTGGTCAACTTTGTCCATGCCGCGGCCGGCTGGCTCGCCGGGTGGTCGCACGATCTGTTCACCATGGATGCCGACTGGTTGCGGACCGTGCTGAATTACGGGCTGCCCGCCGTCGTCTATGTGTGCATCGGGCACGCGCTGGCTGCCCGGATCCGCCGTATCTAGGCCGTATCCAGGCAGCGACGACCGCAGGGCCGAGCACAAGGAGACGGTGGACCTCCTCAGCCGCTTCACCCAGCAGCTCCGGCGAGAGAGCGCCGGGACGTGGTCTCCGGTGAATCAGCGGTCGGACCCGGCGCCCCGTCCCTGGTTCCCGGCCCGTGCGATGAGGAGGGCGACGTCGTCCGGGTCGTCCGGATCGCGCAGGGCGTCAAGAAGGCGGTCGCAGGTGTCCTCCAGGGTGTGGTCCGGGCGGTCGAGAAGGCGGAGCAGGAGCGCCAGGCGCTCGTCGATGGGGTCGTGGCGGGTCTCGACCAGACCGTCGGTGTAGAGGACCAGCCGGTCGCCGGGGCGCAGGGGGAAGGTGGCTTCTTCGAAGGGCACTCCGCCGACCCCCAGGGGTACGCCGATGGGCAGGTCGAGCAGCTCCGGCGGCCGGCCCGTGCGCATCAGTACCGGCGGCAGATGCCCGGCGACGGCGATGTGGCAGACGGCGTGGTGCGGGTCGTAGACGGCGTAGGCGCAGGTGGCGTACTGGTCCAGATCCGCGGTGATCTTGTCGATGTGCCGCAGCACCTCGGTCGGCGGGATGTCGAGGTCGGCCAGGGTGGAGGTGGCGGTCCGCAGGCGTCCCATGGTGGTGGCGGCGTCGATGCCGCTGCCCATCACATCGCCCACGACGAGCGCGGTTTTGTCCGCTCCGAGGGGGACCACGTCGAACCAGTCGCCGCCGACCTCGCTGGTCGTGCCGGCGGGCTGGTAGCGGGTGGCGATCTCCAGGCCCTTCCGGTGCGGCGGCCGGTCGGGGAGCAGGCTCCGCTGGAGGGTGATGGCGGCGTTTCGCTGGCCCTGGTACAGGCGGGCATTGTCGATGCACACCGCGGCGCGCTCGGCCAGTTCGGCGGCCAGCGCCAGGTCGTCCTCGTCGAAGGGCAGCGGGTTACGGGCGCGGGTGAGACCCAGGGCGCCGAGTACCTCGCCGCGGGAGATCAGCGGCATGGTGAGATACGTGTGGATGCCGGCCCGGGCCAGCAGGGCTGCGGCCTCGGGGTCACGGGCGATGCGGGCCAGGTCCTGCCTCTGGACATGGGCTATCAGGATCGGCTGACCGGTGCGCACACACCGGGTGGCCAGTCGGTCGGCTCCGTAGCTGGTGAGCTGGCCGGGAGGGTCGGCGGCGCGGACCGCCTCCGTGGGGTAGGCGGCCTTGACCGCGAGGGCCCGGAAGAGCGCGGGGCGGGCGCCGGGTGTCTGGGACGGGCGGCCTTCCAGGACGGAATCCAGGATGTCCACCGCCGCGATGTCGGCGAGCTCGGGCACGGCGACCTCGGCCAGCTCGCGGGCGGTCTGCTCCACCTCCAGAGTGGTGCCGATCCGGGCGGTGCCATCGGCGATCATGGCCAGCCGGCGGCGGGCGCGGGCCGCCTCGGTGGCCGCGCGGTGCCGGTCGGTGACGTCCACCGAGAGGCCGGCCACCCCGAGCACCCGCCCGCCCGGGTCCTCCAGCCGGTAGTAGGAGACCGACCAGGCGTGATCGTTGTCGGGGTCGGCGGGGGTGCGGCCCACGGTGTGCTCGTCGACCAGCGGCGTGCCGGTTGCCAGGACCTGCCGCAGGGCGGCCTCGATGGCGTCGGTGTCCAGGAACGGCAGCACCTCCCGTACCGACCGGCCGATGTGCTCCTTGGCGGGCACCCCGTTCATCCGCTCCAGCGCCGGGTTCACGGCCAGATAGCGCAGCTCGGTGTCCAGGACGGCCAGCCCGATCGGGGACTGCGAGACCAGCCGCGTGGACAGGGCCACATCACGTTCCACCTGGCGCAGGATCTCCTCGTCGGTGGCGATGCCCAGGGCGTAGAAGTCACCCCGGTCGTCCAGCAGCCGCATATTGCGGAACTCGACCAGCCGGGAGCTGCCGTCCTTGTGCCGGACGGGGAAGGCGCCGGCCCAGCTCTCGCCGGTCGCCATCACCTCGGTGAACAGCCTGATCACCAGGTCCAGGTCCTGCTGGTGGACCAGCAGCCGCCCCGCGAACCGGCCCAGCGCCTCCTGCGCGGTGTAGCCGAACAGCTTCTCGGCCTGCGGACTCCACAGCACGATCCGGCCCTCGCCGTCGAGCAGCACCGCGGCGACGCTGAGCAGATCCAGCAGCCCGCTCCGCTGTGGCCCCCCGGCGGGCGGCTGGTCGCCCGGCGGGCCGAAGGGGCCTGCTGTACCCATCCCAGGCACCTCCTCCGCCTGTGAGCGCGGCATGCGGTCCCGCTTCGGGCTGCGGCCCGTGTCCACGACGCCTCGCGGTGCTTCCATGTTCCCCGGATACGGGAGGCCGCGCAGTCGCTCGGGCCGCGCCCGCGGGGCCACGGACCGCCGGTGCCGTGGGCGGGGAGCGCACCGGCCCGCATCGTGATCAACACCACCCCTCCCATGGCGGCCCGGCGGGGCCGGAGCGTGCGCCCGGCATCCGGCATCCGCGCTGCTCGCGCCCCGGAGAGCAGGTGGACGCGGGCCCGCTCCACGGGCCGGTCCACGGGTGAACGGGGCCGGTCGACGGGGCAGGTCCGCGGTGTCCTCGGCCGCAATTTCCGGTACGCATTCGCCGCCCGGGCCCCGGATTTGCCTCCGGCCAGGGGCGGTGTGCAACAGTGGGCGTCCCCGTCAGCCGGGCGCGCCGCCTGCGCAGCCCCTGCCGGGACTCCCCCACCCCCCAGACGGTCGGTTCCGGCTGCGCCCTGTGCGTGTCCGGGCCGTCGCCCTCCCGTTACGTCCTTCCCGAGAGAGCGATGCAGGCAACGACTCTTCCTCCCCGGACCGCAGACCTGTTCCAGCAGGGTCTGGAGCGCCAGGCCGGCGCCGCCCTGCTGCGTTTCGGCGCTGCCCGACGACGCCCGTCCGGCCGGATCAGCTGGTCCGGCGACGGTGCCGCCGCCTGGCTCGACGACGCCCGCGGACATCTGTGGAGCGTCGGCGAAGCGGTGCCCGCCGCCGGGATCGTACTCCGCGCCGCGCATGAACTCCCGGACGACATCAGGGAGTTCACCGGGCCCCGGGGCACCGATGCGCTGGTCGGCCGCCACCTGCCGGTGTCCGATGTCGTCGAGTGGGTCTTCCGGTGGACGCTGGAGGAACCGCCCCTCCAACGGGCCGAGGAGCGGGTGATCGAGCTGGACGAGACGCACCACGAGGAGCTGCTCGCCTTCCTCAACGAGCACAGCCCCGCCCATTCGACCGGCCCCGGCTCCTCCGGCGTCAGCCTGTGGACCGGTATCCGCGACCCCGACGGACGGCTGGTGGCCTGCGGCGCGCTGAGCAGCCTGCGGGACAGCGGGGCCCCGCTGATGGCGTCGGTCGCGACGGACGCGCGGCTGCGTGGTCAGGGTCTCGGCGCGGCGCTGACCTCGTGGCTGACCCGGTACGCCGTACGCCGGCACGGGTTCTGCACGCTGTGGCAGCTCGCCGACAACTCCCCCGCCGAACGGCTCTACACCCGCCTCGGCTACCGCAACGAGGACCCGTGCGTCTCCGCGCGCATGGCCGCGCCGGGACGCCCTTGAGGGAAGCCGGCCCGTCGGTGCCGGGGCCGTGTGCCGGGTGCCGGGGTCAGGTCCTCACAGCCGTACGCGGTGGACCCGGGCGAGCAGCAGGACGGTGTCATCGGCCGGGGAACTCGGTACGAGGCGGGCGAGGATGTGGTCCGCGGCGGCTTCCAATGAGTCGGGGAGCCGGTTCAGTTCGCTGCGCAGCGCCGTCAGCCCCTCGTCGATGTCGTGGTCCCGGGCCTCGATGAGACCGTCGGTGTAGAGGACGAGGGTGGTGTCGTCGGGCAGGTCGAGCTCCGTCGAGTGGAAGGGACAGCCGCCGACGCCGAGGGGTACCCCCAGCACCTCGTCGATGACCTCGGTCCGGCCGTCGGGGTAGCGGAGCAGGGGCGGCGGGTGGCCGGCGCTGGCGATCCGGGTGCGTCCGGTGACGGGGTCGTAGCGGATGTAGAGGCAGGTGGCGAGTTCGATGCCCGCCTCCTGGGCGCACTGGTCGAGCTCGGTGAGCAGCTCTTCCGGTTCCTGGTCGTGGCGGGCCAGTGCCTTGGCGGTGATCCGCAGCCTGCCCATCGACGCGGCGGCCGCGACGCCGTGTCCCATGACATCGCCGACGACCAGGGCGACCCGCTGGTCGGGCAGGTCGACCACGTCGTACCAGTCGCCGCCGACCTCGGTGACGTGGCTGCCGGGCAGATAGCGATGGGCGAGGTGCAGGGAGGGGCAGGACCCCAGGGAGCTGGGCAGCAGCGCGCGCTGGAAGGTGAGCGCGATGTTCCGCTCGCGGCTGTACAGGCGGGCGTTGTCCAGGCAGAGCGCGGCCCGGGAGGCGAGCTCCGCGGCCAGGCTGAGGTCCTGCTCGGTGAAGGTCGCGCGGGCCGCTGACCGGCCGAGGATGGCGATGCCCTGCACCGTTCCCCGGGCGATGAGCGGGGCGAGGAGGAGACAGGTCAGTCCGCTGTCGGCCAGCACCCGGGCGCGTGCTTCGTCGAGCATGGTCCGCCGCATGAACTCCTGGTTCACCGGCACCGCGATCGGGCGGCCGGTGCGCAGCATCCGGTGGATGGCGGAGCCCGGCGGGTAGTGCACTCCCGCCACCCCGCTGACGAGTTCCATCGCGGGCGGGGGCAGCACGGTGCCGTATGCGAGGCGGCGGGTGCGCACCGGCAGCGCCGGGTCGAAGGACTCCCGCTCGTCCAGCCCTTCCACGAGCTCCACGACGGCCGCGTCGGCGAAGACCGGAATCACGGCATCGACCAGCTCCTGGGCGGTGACCTTCACGTCCAGGGTGGTGCCGATCCGGGTGGACGCCTGGTCCAGCAGCGCGAGGCGCTGGCGGGTGGCGGTCGCCTCCACGATGGCCTGCTCCCGGTCGGTCACATCCACCAGCAGGCCGCCCACTCCCGGGCGGGTGCCGCCGGCCCGGGAGAGCGGGAAGAAGCTCACCGACAGCACCTTGTCCCGGTCCGGGTGGCCCCGGGTGCGCATCCCGACCCGCACGCCGGCGATGGGCTTGCCGTCCTCGGCGACGCCGCGCAGCATCCGCTCGTACTCGCCGCCGTCCGCGGTGATCATGATCTCGGTGAGGTGCCGCCCCAGGTGGTCCTCGATGGGCAGCCCGTTGATGTCGGCCAGGCCCTGGTTGAGGTGGGCGTAGCGCAGTTCCTCGTCGAGCATGACCAGGCCGATCGGGCAGGTCTCGAAGAGCGCGTCGAGGAAGGCGAGATTGGTCTTCACCCGGTCCAGTTCGTCGCCGCGGCTCGCCAGGGCCATGACCACCGAATGCCCCGCCTCCCCGGCCACCGGGAAGACCCGGAAGCCGCAGTCGAAGACCGAACCGTCCAGATGCGTGGCGAGCAGCCGCCCACGCCAGTAGCCCTCGGTCCGGCCGCGCTCGGCCAGGCGGGCGCAGGCGTCGGGGCCCGCATCGGGTGCGGCGGGGAAGAGAAGGGCGCCAGGCTTCGCCAGCGCCTCCGCGGCCCGGTAGCCGAAAAGCTGCTCGGCGCCGGGGCCCCAGTAGCAGATCCGGTTGGCGTCATCGATGCCGAACACGGCGACGGCGACATGCTCCAGCAGCGAGCCGGGCTCGGACCAGAGTGGACCGCGAGCCTGCTGGTCGCTCGGCCGATCTGATGGCACCGGCTTGTCCTTCCACCCGCCGCGCGCGGTGGCCCGTCCGCCCTCCGGGCGCCAGAGCGGCTCTCTTCATTCTGCGCCCGTCCCTCAGGTGCGGACACTCGGCCCGGCGCCGGGCCCGGGGCGAGCGGCATCGTGGCGGTCGGGCCGCCTCCGTGCCGCCGCGGTTCCGGAGGTGAGCGCCCCGCCCGTGAGCGCCGCGGCCCGCCCGCCGACCGCACACTTTGGCTGGTTTCCCGGTGTGAGCGGACCTGCCGGTGCGGCTTGGCTGGAGAGGTCCGCATCAGCGCTGCGTGAGGGGTACGGGTGTACGACTACATCATCGTGGGGGCCGGATCGGCCGGATGTGTGCTGGCGGCCCGGCTCACCGAGGACGAGCACACGCGTGTGCTCCTCATCGAGGCCGGGCCGGCGGATGATGCGCAGGAAATCCACGTACCGGCCGCCTTCAGCAAGCTGTTCCAGACGAAGTACGACTGGAGCTACCTCAGCGACTGCGAACCGGGGCTGGACGGCCGGCGCCGGTTCCTGCCCCGCGGCCGGATGCTCGGCGGGTCCTCGTCGATGAACGCGATGATCTACATCCGGGGCAACCGCAGGGACTACGACGCCTGGGCCGCCGCCGGCGCGGAGCACTGGGGCTGGGACGACGTCCTCCCCTACTTCCTGCGCGCCGAGGACTTCCGCGGGGAGACCTCGCCGTGGCACGGCACCGGCGGACCGCTGACCGTCAGCGAGGGCCGCTCACAGCATCCGCTGATGACTGCCTACGTGGCGGCCGCCCAGGAGGCCGGCCACCCGTACACCGCGGATTTCAACGGTCCGGAACAGGACGGCGTCGGCCACTACCACCTGACGCAGCGGGACGGGATGCGGTGCAGCACGGCCGTCGCCTATCTGCGGCCGGCCCTGGACCGGCCGAATCTCGAGGTGCTCACCGGCGCCCAGTGCACCCGGGTGCTGTTCGACGGTGACCGCGCGACCGGGGTCGAGCTGGAACGGGACGGCGAACTGCTCCAGCGGCACGCCGAGCGGGAGGTGGTGCTGTCGGCCGGGGCGTACAACTCCCCGCAGCTGCTGATGCTGTCCGGTATCGGTGTGGCCGACGAGCTGACGGCGCACGGCATCACGCCCCGGGTGGAGCTCCCGGTGGGGGAGAACCTTCAGGACCACGCGCACCTCGGCCTCTTGTACCTGACCGACACCGAAACCCTGCTGACCGCCCAGACACCGGACAATGTGAGCCTGCTGGAGACCGAGGGGCGGGGCCCGCTGAGCTCCAACGTCGGTGAGGTCGGGGGGTTCCACCGCACCCGCGCGGGGCTGGAGGCTCCCGATGTCCAGGTGCACGCCACTCCGGTGATGTTCCACGAGGAGGGCATCAGCCCGGTCACCGACCATGCCTTCATGTTCGGCGCGGCCCTGCTCGCCCCCACCAGCCGGGGCAAGGTCTCGCTGCGGTCGGCGATCCCCAGCGCCAAACCGCACATCCTGCACAACTACCTGGCCACGGAGGAGGATCGCGCCACGGCGGTACGGGCGCTGCGGCTGCTGCTGGACATCGCCGACCAGCCCAGCCTGCGCAAGCACCGGCGCGCCGATTTCCGCGTACCCCGCTCCACGGACGACGCCGGGCTGCTGGAGTTCGCCCGGCGCGAGCTCCATACGCTGTACCACCCCACGAGCACCTGCCCGATCGGCCCCGTGGTGGACTCCCGGCTCCGGGTGCACGGTGTCAGCGGCCTGCGCGTGGTGGACGCGTCGGTGATGCCGACGGTGGTGCGGGGCAACACCAACGCTCCCACCATCATGATCGCGGAGAAGGCGGCGGACCTGATCCGCGGCCTGTCGACGCCGGTCTGACCTGCGGCCGCGTCCTGGCGCCGGCCGCAGGTCAGGCCGGCGCCACGGGGGCGACAACGACACGGAAATGCCGTCCGGTTCCCCGGCGGGACCGGACGGCAATCCTGGGGCGTGACGTACGGGTTCAGCTGATTTGCGCGGGCACGAGGAGGCGTTCGCGGCCCAGGGCCTTGGCCGTGGTGTCGCCGTACATGACGAGCTTGCCGCCGGGCCAGAGCGCGAGGAGGTCGTCCTGGCGGGTACCGCCGCCGAAGGCACCGGCCGTGACCAGGCTGCCGTGGCGCCATGCCGACTTCGCCGGGCGGAGCCGGTGTTCGGCCTTGAAGCCCTTGGCGGCGAGATTCTCGTACACCGTCACCTCACCGTCGGACCAGCGGACGAACAGATCCTGGTCGCCGGCGGCTGCCGCGAAGTTCCCGGCGACGCTGTCGCGGGCGTGTGACCAGGTCGTGTTCTTGCGTTTGGCGAGCTGCTTCTCGGCGTGCAGACCCCGGCCGTCCACATTGGTGTAGAGGGTCATCTCGGCGTCGGACCAGCGCACCACGAGGTCGTCGCGGCGCGTATTACCGCCGCCGAACCGGCCGGCGGTGAGGCCCACGGCATGCGTCCAGGTGCCGTTGGGGCCCTTGAGCTGGATCCGGTTGTTCAGCTTGTTGGTCTCGTTGACGTCCTTGTAGAGGGTCAGCTTGCCGTCGGCCCAGCGGACGAGGAGGTCGTCGGTGCCGTTGCCGGTGAATTCGCCCACGGTGAGGGCCTTCGCCTGCTTCCATTCCGGCCCCCTCTTGGCGAGCCGGATGTCCTTGCCCAGGCCGTAGGCGCGGTTGCCGGGGTAGAGCGAGACCTCGCCGTCGGACCAGCGCACGATCAGGTCGCCGGTGCTGTTGCGCACCGAGTCGGAGTGGAACCGGCCGGTGAGGAAGGTGGTGGCGTGCTGCCATGTAGTGGCGTCACCCAGGGGGTTGACGGTGTCCGGCGCCGCGTCCGCGACCGCCTGGTTGTACAGACGGCGGACGTCGTTGTCGAACTGCGAGCTGTAGGAGATGTTGTCCTGGAGGCCGCCGGTCTTGTAGCCCCCGATGGCGCCGACGAGGTTGCCACGGCTGCCGTCGAAGCCTTCCAGGAACGGACCTCCGCTGACCCCCGTACGGAAGCCGTCGCAGGTGATCTCCATGAACCGGCCCTGGAAGGCCCGGGTCGCGTTGGTGCACTGGAGCGGGGTCTTCTGGCCGCCGGGGTAGCCGGTGAGTGTCACCTCACGGCGGGCCAGCTGCGCGGCGGGGACCGTCGTGAGGGTGTTGCCGCGGCCGACGGCGTCTTCCAGGAGCTGTCCCTGCGAGTTCGGTCCGACGCGCAGCACGGCGAAGTCCACATCGTCGCTGGGTGACGAGGACAGATACCGCTCGTCGATCCACACCTTGCCCGGCTCCATCGGGAAGAGGCCATAGGGCCGCTCCCCGGGCTCGCCCGCCTGCGAGGCGCCGCCGCGGTAGCCGGGCACGAAGGCGACGTTGCGGTACGACTTGCCGCCCTTCAGGCAGTGCGCCGCGGTGAGCACCAGACTCTTGGTCGGCGAGGTGACGGCGCCGGCGCTACAGAACTGGTTGGGCGTCGCCGAGCCGTCCTCGCTGCGGATCAGGAACACACCGACCGTCGGGACCCCCGAGGCGACCTGATGGCTCGGCGCGAACACCGCGCTCCGGCCCGCCGCGTGGGGAGCACGCAGCGGGGGCCGCACCGTCTCCCCCGCCTGCACCGCATCCACGGGAACGGCGCTCCGGATCCGCTCCGGTGTCCAGTAACGCTCCAGCTGCTGCGCCTTGCGGATGTCTTCCTGCGTCACGCCCTTCGAGCGCTTCACGGGGCCGGGAGAAGGCTTCACCGGCCCAAGGGAAGGTGTCGCCGGGCCGGGGGAAGGGGTCGCCGGGCCGTGCGAAGGCTTCAGCAAACCAGCCGTCGCCGGAGTCGTCAGGGCGGCGGGGACGTCCGGCGCGTCCGGCGTCGCTTGGTGCGCGGCGAGCGCCGGTCGGGCGAGCGCCGGTACGGCGAGCGCGAGCGAGGCGCAGACGCCGACGGCGGCGGCGCGCACCCAGGGTATTCGTTTCATGAGCCTGTCCGTTGAAGGGTCGAAACGACCGGGTTCAGCTGAGGGAGCCGGACGCGAGGGCGTGTTCCCGGCTCGGGAATTCATTGGTTCTCAGGCGTTTCCGCCGATTTCCTCCGGCCAGCGGGGCGATTCTTGTTCGCCGCTTACGGCGCCCAATTCACCAGCTGCGCCGTCCTGAAGAAATGGCCGGATCGCGACGCTTTCGCCGGGCGCTTTCGGCCTGCGACGAGCCGCCTTTCGGCGTACGCCCCGTCCGCATCGACAATGCCCCCGGCGAGGCCCTCAGGAGCCTGAGGAACCTCGCGATGAGGAGGGTCGGTCAGACGCCGACCGGTGATCCTTCCGGGATGAGTGACAACACATCCGCGGCCCCCCATGGATGTAATGACAGAATAAGAAGCGGGAGGAAGGTATCACGAAACCACCGGCCAAAATTGGACAGTGGGCGCTTTACCGACCTTCAAAGCCTTGTGACGTCAGTCACTTGACGTCCCATCAAGCCCTAATGCAATAGGGGCCTATCGGCGGCGGGCAATCGTAATGATCTCCCGGCTCGTACCGGTGACGGGCCCGCCGTCCCAGTCCCCGTACCGGGCCTCGACGACGAACCCCGCGTCGGCGAGGAAGGCGTCAAGCACGACCTCGTCGAGAAAGCGCAGACGCGTCCGGTCGACGCGGAGCACGGTGCCATCGGCCGCGGCCGTCGTCCCCGTGAAGGTGACCACCTCACCGCTCACGGACTCGGTCTCGTGCCAGAGCCGCAGGGCCCGTCCGGCCGAGTCGACGAGGTCGGACGCCGCCGACGGATTCCAGCCCTCCCAGGCACGCGCCTGCGGGTGCCGCGTCTCGAACGCGAAGCGGCCGCCACTGCGCAGCACCGTGTGAACCGCCGCGAGCGAGGCACTCAACTCCGCGTCGGTGACCAGGCACTGAAACGCATGGCCGGTCATGGTCGCGAGGTCGAACGCGGAGTTCCACCGCGCCATCGTCCCCACCCCACACGTCTCCGCCACCCGGTCCATCGATTAGTGCCCCGGTACGGCGGTTCCCCGGGGTGCCGGCAGTCCCTTCAGTGAGCGCCAGGCCGCCGGGTCCCTGGGGTTCTCGATCCAGCCGACCAGCTCCCATGCCGAGAAGGAGAACGCCATTCCCAGCTCCGTCCCTTCATAGAGGGAGGTCAGTTCCGTGAGGTATACGGGGGCCGTGTCGACGAGATGCGTCGCATGATTCGCCTCGCATCCACACGCCACGGATACACCCGCGAAAGCCCAGGCACCGGCGCCCTCCGAACAGTCCACCTGGAGCGAGTACTCGACCCGATCGCCGGTGCCGTCGCCCACCGTGATCTCCGTGAACAGCACCCCGGGCTCCCATTCCCACCGCGCCGGTCCCGTCGGGCCGAGGGCCGTATCCACCCGCGCGCCTTCGAGCCGTATGAGCTCCAGATCCCCCTCCCCGGCCTCGGGAAAGAGCTGCTCAAGAGGGGCATCGGCCAGCGGCCCGTGCTGTGGTGCGGTCATGGGGCCGATCATCGCCATCGGGCGGCTCGTTCACAACTGGCGGGCGGCTGCCCGTCTCTGTCGACGGACCCGATCGTCTCAGCCGGCCCCCGCCGCCAACTGGCGCACGGCGAAGCTCATGTGCTGGTTGTGGCCGACTTGGATCCACTTCTCGGCGTTCCCGGAGCCGCGCGGACCGTCGCCGTACGCGCAGGAGTGCAGCCATCGTTCACCGGCGCCGGGCCCGGCACCGTCGTCACCGCGGAAGCGACCAAAGTCCGCAATTCAGGAGGTCAGTTCGCCGGTGAAGACGGTGACCGCGTGGCCGAGCAGGGTGACTCGGTCGGCGCGTAGTGCGACGCCTACCCGGCCGCCGCGTGGGGAGAGTTGCCGGCCGTTGAGTGTGGTGCGGCCGAGGCGTTCGGCCCAGTGGGGGGCGAGGACGCAGTGGGCGGCGCCGGTGACGGGGTCCTCGGGGATGCCGGCGGCGGGGGCGAAGACGCGGGAGACGAAGTCGTGGTCGGCGTCGTCCGGGGCGCTCGCGGTGACGATGACGGCTCGGCCGCTGAAGTCGGTGAGGGCGGCGATGTCCGGGTTCAGGTCGCGCACCGTTGCCGCATCCGGCAGTTCCACGAGCAGATCGTGCCGGGCGCGTCCGGTCCACCGCGGCTCGGCACCGAGAGCCTTGGCGAGGAGTGGCGGTACGGGGGTTGTGGTCGGCACATCCGCGGGGAAGTCCAGGGATATCGCGCCCTGGTCGTGCCGATGGGCGGTCAGTACACCGCTGAGGGTGGTGAAGTGCAGCGGCGCGTCGGGAGCGGCGGACCGGGTCGTGTGGAGCACGTGGGCGGTGGCGAGCGTGGCGTGGCCGCACAGATCGACCTCCACGGTCGGCGTGAACCACCGCAGTCCGTAGGTGTTTTCCGCGGTCCGGTGCACGAAGGCGGTTTCCGAGAGATTGAATTCGGCGGCCACCCGCTGCATCCAGGCGGCGTCAGCCGGTTTGTCCAGCAGACACACCGCGGCGGGATTCCCGGCGAAGGGCCGGTCGGTGAAGGCATCGACGATGAAGGCACGCATGCGCCCGACGCTACTGGTTGGGGCCGGGGGGTGTCCCGTACGTCTTTGGGCGGCTCGTCGGACCCTCGATGTGCCGTAGTCCGCCATCCGTTCCGGCAGTCATTTTCGCTCCGGAAGTGAGCATCTTTTGGCCTCATCTGTCTGACGGAGCACGGGAGGGGCAAGCTGTTCTCGCCATGGAAGCCGGATACGTACTCAGGGGATCGCGGGCCATCGCGTTCGCGGTGGTCTGTGTGCTGCTCACGGCTGTCGGGCATGTGCTGACCTCTGGGGCGGTGCTGCCGTGGCGGGTGCTGCTCACGGCTGCGGTAGGGGCCGCGGGAGGCGCCTGGTGCTTCGCCGGCCGGGAACGCGGTCCGTTGACGGTGGCGGCCCTGACCGTGGGCACCCAGGCGACGCTGCACTCCGCCTTCGCCCTCGGGCAGGCGCTGGACCACGCCGGGCACAGCAAACTGTCCTGGGCCAGGCTGTGGTGGGAATCGCTGCGGTGTGGGGGCGGGGTGCCCTTTCATCCATTGCGGGTGCCAAGTGGTGTGCATGCGGCTCTGGTTGACGGTTCGCCGGTGCAGGAGGTGGCGCATGGCGGGCACTTCGGCGGTCTGTCGATGTCCGGCCAGATGGCCGTCATGGGGCACACGCCGCATCCGGGGGCGCCGGGTGGCGCCGGTGTGATGCTGGCGGCGCATCTGCTGATCGCGACGCTGAGCGTGTGGTGGATGTGGGGCGGCGAGCGCGCGGTCTTCCGGCTGGTGCGGGCGGTGTCCCTCGCCCTCGTGCCACGTCTCCGCCTCGTACGGCACACCGTGCTGCCGACCCTGCCGCCGGAGACCCGGGAGCCGGAGCGGACACCCCATCGCGCCTTGCGGGGACGGCTCCTGGTCCATGTCGTCTCCCGCCGGGGTCCACCGCCGGCGCCGGCTGTCCACTGACAGCGGAGCGCCCTCCGGGCAGCGGACGGACAGCGCGCGGATGCCGCGTCGGCCGCGCCCGCCCCGACATCTCCGGTCCCGGCCCCGTTCGCCGGACCGGATCCAGCGAAGGACTTCCGACGATGACGCCTGCCCAGATGCCGGTATCGCAGATACCCGTGCCCATGGACCCGCGTGAGGGAGAGGAGGCGGCGCATGCGTGTGGCTGAGGACGCCCAGGTGACCCAGTGGGCGCTGGAGGGCCGCAGCGGCGACGAGGCCGCCGTCGAGCGGTTCGTCCGGGCCACCCGGCGCGATGTGCTGCGCTATGTCACGCATTTGAGCGGTGACTTCCAGGCGGCGGACGACTTGGTCCAGGACACCTATCTGCGGGCCCTCCGGGGCCTCCCCTCCTTCGAGGGCCGGTCCTCGGCCCGTACCTGGCTGCTGACGATCGCCCGGCGCACGGTCGCCGACCGGATCCGCGCCAACCGGGCCAGGCCCCGTATCGCCGCGCTCGACGACTGGCAGACCATGGCCGAGCAGGCGCAGCCGGAGCTCCTGCCGGGATTCGACGAGGGCATCGTGCTGGCCGATCTGCTCGGCGCCCTCGCGCCCGCGCGGCGGGAGGCGTTCGTGCTGACCCAACTGCTCGGGCTGTCGTACGCGCAGGCCGCCTCGGTGGCGAGGTGTCCGGTGGGCACCGTCCGCTCCCGGGTGGCACGGGCCCGGGAGACGCTGATCGCGCTGGTGAACTCGGCGGAAGGCAGCACCGCGCGGCGGCCGGACGGCGCGGAGCGGGAAGCGGCGCCGGCCGGCTTCGGCGCGACGTGGCGGGTGTCCGCTTCGACGGCCTCCGCGTGATGCGGTAGCCGCGGCGGCAGGATGCGGTCATCGGGCGTCGGCGGGCTCGCCGCACGCCGCGTCCTGCCCCGCCGCGCGCCGGTCCCGTGCCCCCGTACGGAGAATCCCGCCCGGCCGGGAACTCCACGCCCGGCCGGGCCGACTAGTGGGCTGTGGAGCGCAGCAATGAGCGGCCGGAGCCCGCAGCGGCACGGCAGGAGAGCAGGTCGTCCGGTCTCGACGTACGGATGCACGGCGTGGTGTGCCGGCATGGCCGCCTGGAGGCCGTGAGCGGTGTCGATCTGGAGGTGGCTGCCGGTGAACGGATCGCGCTGACCGGTACGAACGGCTCGGGCAAGACGACGCTGCTGCGGGCGGTGCTGGGGCTGCACCGGCAGGTCGACGGGCAGATCCTCGTCGGGCGGCGGGGCTGTCGCAGCGCGGCGGAGTGGGCCTGGCGCAGACGGGCCTGCGCATGGATACCGCAGCGCCCGGCGGCCGGGCGCTTCCCGCTGCTGGCGAAGGAGCTGCTGGCGAGCAGCGGCGCCCCGGCCGAGGCGGCGAGCGCCGCCGTGCGCCTCGGGGTGGGGGCGCTCGGGGACCGTCCGCTGAGCAGTCTGTCCGGCGGGCAGTTGCAGCGGATGCATCTGGCGCGGGCGGTGGGGTGTGTGGCCGCCGGGGCGGGCGTACTGCTCGCCGACGAGCCGACGGCGGCACTGGACTTCGCCGGACAGGAGGAGGCCGCCGAGGTGCTCACCACGCTGCCGGTGACGGTGCTCGTGGTCACCCACGACCGGGCGATGGCCGCGCGCTGCGACCGGACGCTGGAGATGGCCGCCGGACGTCTGCGGGAGGTCCGGTGAGCGCGCTCGGACAGGTCGGTGACCTGCTTCAGCTGGTACCGGTACAGCGCGCCGGCGCCGGTCTGCTGCTGTCCGCGCTGGGGCTGCCGATCGTCGGCGTGGTGATCGTCGGGCTGGACATCATGCCGGTGCGCTTCGCGATGATGCATGTGGCGCTGCTGGGTATCGCGGCGGGGCAACTGCTGGGCCTGGACCCGGTGTTGTGTGCGCTCGTCGCGTGTGCGCTGGCTGGTGCCGGGGTGGCGCCGCTGGCGCGTACGGCGGACGGGCTGTCGGGGGCGATGGGGCTGCTGATGAGCCTGGCCATCGCCGCCGCGCTGCTGATGCTGGCGCTGTCCGGGGTCAACGCGAATGGCGCCTTCGCGCTGCTGTGGGGGTCGATCCTGGCGGTGCGCCCCGTCGATCTCGTGGTGCTGGGTGCGCTGGCGGTGGCCCTTCCCGCGCTGTTCGTCTGGCGGCGCCGGGAGCTGTCGTTGCTGCTGCACGACCGGGAGCTGGCGCTGTGTTCTGGGGTGGCGGTGCAGCGGCTCACCGTGCTGCTGCTGGTCCTGGTGGCGGTCGCGGTCGCCGGTGCCATCCGGCTGACCGGCGCCCTGCTGGTGGACGCGCTCACCCTGCTGCCCGCCCTCGCCGCCCGCCGGCTCGGCCGCTCGCTGGTGTCGATCACGCTCTGGGCGATCGGCATCGGGCTGGTGGTGAACGTCGTGGGCTTTCTTGCCTCGCTGGCCTGGGACCTGCCGCCCGGGCCGGTCCTCGTCCTCGCTGCGGGTGCGGTCGCCCTCGCAGCTCATCTCATCCCTGAACGGAGAACTCCCTCATGGCGCGAACCCGCGGCCTCGTCCGTCCCCTCACCGCACTGAGCGCGGGCCTGCTGCTGATCTCCGGCTGCGGCTCCACTCCGGAAAAGACCGCGGCCACCTCGGACAAGGCTTCCTCCGGACCCGTGGTGGTCGCCACCACGGTCTGGGAGGCGGCGCTGGCGAAGGCCGCCGGGGCGAAGCAGGTGACCTCCATCGTCCCCGCCTCGATCCGGCACGCGCCCGATTACGACGTCAAGCCGTCCGATCTGGCCAAGGTGGCGCAAGCGGACTATGTCCTCTACTCCTCGTTCGAGCCCTTCGCCGGCCGGATCAAGGAGGCGGCGGGCTCCGACGCCAAGATGATCGAGCTGAACCTGGACAACACCCCGTCGAAGACCACGGCCAATGTGACCCGCCTGGGCAAGGCGTTCGGTACGCAGCAGGCGGCCGCGCGGTGGAACACCACGTTCGGCAAGGAGTGGGAGTCGCTGAACAAGAAGGTGCGGGCCGCCTGGCCGGGCGGCAAGGCACCGGCGGTGACGGCGCAGATGTTCACCAGCTGGGCGGCCAAGCTCGCCGGGGCGCAGCTGGTGGGCACCTACGGGCCCGAGGCGGTGACACCGGCGCAGCTGTCCAAGCTGTCCGCGAAGAAGCCGGAGTTCGTGCTCGACAACGAGAACATGTCGACCGGAACGGTGCTGCCCGGCGCGGGCGCCAAGCAGCTGAACATCGCCAACTACCCGGGGCAGGACCTCGATCTGCTGACGGTGTACCGCAAGGCCGCGCAGCAGATGGAGAAGGCGTTCGCCGCGTCCTGATCACTCGGTGAACCGCCGGGCGGTGGTGGGCTGTTGGCGCCTGCGCCCACCACCGCCGGCCCATCACCCCGTCCGTGCGGGCTCGGCCGGGAGCCCGGCGGCGATCCGGTTCCGCAGGGCGGTGCGATCGGGTTTGCCCGCGGGGGTGAGCGGCAGCGCGCCGGACACCGGCAGCAGGTGCTCGGGGTGTTTGCGGCGCTCCACACCCCGCCCATCGAGGTGGGCGCACAGGCTCTGGAGGCTGATCTCCCGGCCGGCTCTCGGCACCACGCAGGCCGCGAGGCGCTCCCCCATCAGCGGGTCGGGCACGCCCACGCAGACCACGTCCCGTACGTCCGGGTGGGAGGAGAGCTCGCCCTCGACCTCTGCGGGGCTGATGTTCGCGCCACCACGGATCACGATGTCCTTGAGGCGGCCGACCACCCGCAGCGTGCCGTCGGCCGCGAGCGTCCCCAGGTCACCGGTGCGTACCCAGCCGTCCGCCGTGCGGTAGCGCATGTTCAGCTCGGGGGCGCCGACATAGCAGAGAGGTGTCATCGGGCCGCGCGCGAGGATCTCCCCGGTGCCGTCCGAGGCCGTGCCGGGCGGCGGCGCGATCCGGATCTCGCAGACCGCGGGGTCGGGCCGGCCCACCGCGATCCCCGGGCCGTCGTCCGGGAGCGGGGGCCGCTGCGCCAAGCCCGTATGGCAGTTGACGCCGTCGGCCGATCCGTAGAGGTTGACCACCGGGCAGCCGAAGACCCTGGCCGCCTCGTCGTGGGTGGCCGCGTCGAGCGCGGAGCCGCCCAGGACCAGCGCCGTCGGCCCGTCCGCCGTACGGCCTTCCGTGGCGCAGCACTCCACCATCATGCGGACCATCGTCGGCACGCCCAGCACATGGGTCGGCCGATGGGCGCGCAGGGCCGCCAGCGCGGCCTCGGGCGTGAACCGGTCGAGCAGGACCAGGGTGCCGCCGTGCCGGGCGAGGGTCACCGCGGTCCCGCTGCTGCCGAACGCCGAGGCGAGCGGGGTGAGGAAGAGACAGCGCGGCGGAGTGCCGTCCGTCAGCAGCGAGGCGAGGAAATTGCCCCGTCCGCCGGCGAGCGCATTGTGCGAATACGCCACCATCTTCGGCTCCGCCTCGGAGCCGGAGGAGACCAGGATGCGGGCCGCGGAGTCGGGATCGGGCCGTTCGGGGGTGAAGGCCCGCTCGTCGCCGGTCAGTTCGGCCGCCGAGCGGCAGCCGGCGGGGACCGGGCCCGGGCCGGCGGCGATCACGGTGTGCAGGGCGGGCAGGGCGTCGGCCCGTTCGGCCAGTTCCCTGGCGTGCTCGCTCCCCCGGTAGGTGGTGGCCGCGATCACCGCGCGCGCCCCGGAGCGGCCGAGCAGCGACCCGGCTTCGCGCCCGCCGCGCCCGACCGGGAAGGGCAGGGCTATCGCCCCCAGGGCGGCCAGCGCGAGATCGGCGGCCACCGCCGCTCTGCTGTTGGGCAGTTGGACGCCCACCACATCCCCCGGACGGATACCGGCCTCGGCGAGGCCGGCGGCCAGACATCGCGCTTCGGTGTCGAGCTCGGCGTAGGTGGTCTCGCCCTGTGCGTCGATCACGGCGGTCCGGTGCGGGTGGCGCATCCGGTGTGCCCGGAACAGCGTGTACAGGCCGAGATCGGGAACGTGTCCCTCCGCCGCCCAGGCGCGGCGGAGCGGGCCGGGGACCAGGTCGGGTATCCGCGGGGTCATACGAATCTCCAGGGCGTGGGGACGACGAGGGAGCCGTGGGGGTCACGGGTGAGGGCGCCGCCGAGGCGCCGGTCCTGTGGGAGCGCAGCGAGGTCGGTGGTCACGGCGGTCGCGGCCAGCCCGTCGGCCCGCAGCGCGGAGAGCGCCTGCTCGGAGGTCATCGCCGTCCACCGGGCCGCGCGGGCTCCGGCGGCGGATGCGGAGTCATCGGCGGGGGCGATCCAGCCGTCGGCGGTCGGCAGCGGACGGCGGAAGCCCGCGGGGCGGCGGAGCTCTCCGCCGGCCGCCGCCCGGTGCAGCGCCGGGGCGGTGAGCGCTTCCGCGGCGCCCAGCAGCGAGGACTCCACCCGTACGCCGCTGCCGCCGCGCTCGCGCAGCAGCAGCCCGGCGACCACGGCTTCCGCACCGAGCAGTCCGCCGAGGACGTCGATGAGGGTCATCAGGGACGGCGCGGGCGGTTCGTCGGCGGGGCGGGCCAGCGCGCCGATGCCCATACGGGCCTGCACCATGAAGTCGGTGCCCATCGGGGCGTCGGGCAGCCGCCCGGCCCAGCCGCTGGTGTAGGCGTACACCAGCCCCGGGTTGACGGCCGCCAGCCGGTCGGCGTCCAGGCCGAGCTGTTCGGCCTTGCCCGGCGCCCAGTTGTGCAGGAAGACATCGGCGCCCGAGACCAGCTCCCGCAACTCGGCCCGGCCGACCGGGGACTTGATGTCGATCTGTACGGCCTTCTTGCCCCGGTTGAGCGCGAGCCACCGGGCGGAGATGTCCTCGCAGCAGGGCGGCATACCGCGCAGCGGGTCACCGCCGGGGGGTTCGATCCGCAGGACCTCCGCCCCGAGCTGACGGAGCAGATGGGCGGCGAGCGGGGCCTGGATACGGCGGCCCGCTTCCAGGACCGTCAGCCCCGAGAGGGGAAGAGCGGCGTGCGCGGCGGTGCCGGTGGCCGGCGGGGCCTGGTCCGCGGGCCGGGGAGTCAGACTCCATGGTGCCGTGCGGGCCGTCGTTCCGGGCAGCGCGGCCGGGGCGTGCAGGGGGCACACCTCTGCCCCCGAGGTGGCGGCGGCCTGTTGCACCCGCGCCCAGGGCACGGCACGGGCCGCCCGGTGCAGGGCCTCGGGTATCGGGGCGCAGGCCGTGGCGTACCGGAACTGGAAGGGCTGCCAGCCGGTGCGGACCGCCTCCTCGGGTGCACCGAGCTCCCGCCAGAACCGGGCCCAGGGGGCGGGGTCCAGCGCCTCCAGCTCGAACCGGGTGCCGCACCGGGCGGTGAACGGCGGCCCGCCCGGCGCCAGCGGTACGGCCTCGGCCTCCGGGGCGTTCGCCGCCGCGAGGTACTGGCCGAGGGTGAGCAGCGCGGCCCGGTCGGCTCCGGTGGTGACGTGTGTGGGGTGCGCGCCGCCGCGCGCCCGGCCGAGCAGGGCGGCGAGCAGGCCCTGCACGGTGAGCACGGAGGCACAGGTCGCGGCGTAGTCGACGGCGAGACCACGCGGCCGGCCGTCGCGTCTGCCGTGCACCTGCATCATGCCGGTGGCCGCCTGGACGGTGGGCTCGTCGACGGCGTCCGCGGCCGGCAGGACATCGGCCCAGGCGGTGTACGCGGTGGCCGCGCCCGGCGCGCCCGTGGCCTCGAAGACCGCCGGCCCGGTGTGCGCTCCGGGCGTCCGCGGTGCCAGGGTGGCGCCGAGCGCCCGCAGATGGCCGGCCGCCGGCGCGGTGAGCGCCGACGGGCCCGCGACCCGGACGGTCACCTCTTCCAACGGTCGGGACGCGCGGATGACGGCAGGGTGTCCCACGGCACTCCTCTCCGGCGGCGGACCGCCGCCTGGTTCACACACAGACACGGGAACTGGACGGCGTCCGGCGCCGACCAACTCCACGGCCAGTAAGTCGGACTGTCGGTTCACCGAGTTCCCGGTGAATGTGGAGGAGGCCGTGCCCGCCATGAACCCTGAGCAGCATCTGTCGTCGACGGACCCGCCCCTCGGGGCCGCCGGACTCGGGCAGCCCGGCTGCCCGCCCGAGGCCGAGGCCCTGCGCGAGCGGGTCAGGGCGTTCGTACGGGACCGGGTGATGCCGTGCGAGCCGGTGCTGGACGCGGGCGGCGACGCGGCGCGCACCGCGCTGCGCGGGCTCCAGGCCGAGGCGAAGCGGGCGGGGCTGTGGGCCCTGCCGCTGCCGGAGGAATACGGCGGCCAGGGGCTCGGCCTGCCGCTCTACGCCCATATCGCGGAGGCCGAGGGAGCCAGCGACCACGGCCCCGCCGCACTCGGCTCGGCTCCCCTCCTCGATGTGCTGATGCTCGGCCGGCATGCCGACGACACCGTGCGGGACCGGTTTCTGCGGCGCATCGCCGACGGCGAGGTGCGGACCTGTTACGCGATGACCGAGCCCGAAACTCCCGGTACCGACCCGGGGTTGACCGCGACCCGGGCCGTCCCGGACGCCGCGGGCGGATGGGTCCTGCACGGCCGCAAATGGTTCATCTCGGGGGCGGGCGACGCCGATCTGGTCACCGTGCTGGCACGGGTGGACGACGAAGGCCCCGGTACGGACGGCCTGTCGCTGTTTCTGGTGCCGGCGTCCGCCGCGGGGTTCACGGTGGTGCGGGAGCTGCCGGTGCTGGGCGCCGGCGGCCAGTGGGAGATCGAGCTCGACGGTGTCGCGGTACCGCCCGAGCAGGTGGTGGGCGCCCCCGGCCAGGCGCTGCGGATCGCCGGGGAGCGGCTGGTGTTCGGCCGGGTGCTGCGGTGTCTGCGCTGGCTCGGTCAGGCCGAGCGGGCCTTCGATCTGATGTGTCTGCGGGCCCGGTCACGGAGCCAGTCGGCCGGGCCGCTGGCGGACCGTCAGCTCGTCCAGCAGATGGTCTTCGACTCGCTGCTGGCGATCCGTTCCACCCGGCCCCTGGTCCATGAGGCGGCGGCCCGGCTGGCCGCGGGTGACGATGCCCGGCTGGAGACCGGTCTGGCCAAGGTGGCGGCCGCCCGCATGCTTCAGCAGGTGGCCGACGCCGCGATCCAGGTGCACGGCGCGGCCGGCCTCGGTCCGGACACCGCGCTGCCGGGACTGTTCCGCACCGGCCGCACGGCCCGGCTGCTGGACGGCCCCGACGAGCTGCACATCACGGCCGTGGCCCGCCGGGTGCTGCGCGGTTACCCCGTCACGTCGTGAACGGCGCCATCCGGCCGGTGAGCAGCGCCAGGCCCACCGCCAGGAAGAAGTCGCCCCAGATCAGCTCATGGCGCGGGGCGAGGGCGCGGGCGGCGTCGTAGCACCCGTCCGTCAGCGCCCCACGGGGCGAGAGATGGCGGGTGCACAGGCGGTGCAGGATCTGCCGGGCCCGCGTGGCCAGCCGGTCGGCCTCGTCACCGCGGTCCGTCGCCCGCGCCAGGGCGGCCAGCTTCAGCAGGGCGACCGATTCGATGGCGGCCGCGGAGGTGTCGAGCGGGCCGGACGGTTGGTCCTCCTGTGCCGGCGGGACGAGCGGAGCCGGCGGGGCGAGCCGCGGTGGGGTGAGCGGGGCGGCCGGGTCGAGCGTCGGTGCGGTGAGCGGGGCGGCCGGCGCGAGCCGCGGCGCCGTGAGCCGGTCCGCCGCCTCCCACAGGGCCCCGGCCGCACGGGAGTTGAGTCCGTCGGCGAGGCAGTGGAGTCCGTCCGCGAGGCCGAGCAGCAGCCAGGGCGTGGTGCGGCTCCATCCCGGTGCGGGTTCGGCGCAGGGTGTCCAGCCGTCATCGGGCCCGGCCTGCCATGCCGGGCGCGGTGGGCGCTCGGTGTGGCTCAGCGTCAGATGCCGGGTCAGATGGCCGTACGCCGCACGCTCTCCCGCCGCGCCCAGGCCCGCGAGCAGCGGCACCAGCCCCGGCACCGCGTCCACCCGTGCCAGCATCCGGGGACCGCCGAACGCCGCGCCCCAGGGCACCAGTTCCCGCTCCGGGTCGTACGCCGCCAGACAGGACCGGGCCGCCGCCTCGCACAGCCCGGCCGCCAGGCCGTCGCCCCCGGGCCCCGCGGCGAGCGCGGTGCCGTACCAGAGGATCAGCCCGCGGGTGGCGGTGTCCTGGTCGATCCAGTGGGCCAGCCTCCGGGTGCATGCGGCCGCGGCCGCCCGGTCCTGGGGAGCGCCGGACGCGAGGGCGCGCAGCCAGAGCAGTCCGGCCCAGAAGCCGCCCGTCCAGGATCCCCGGGAGGTGGTCTTCCAGGTGCCGGTCTCCGGGTCGGCGTACAGCGGGAAGCGCGGCCCCACTTCGGCCGCCGTCCGCGCGGTCCGCGCCAGCACCACGCTCCAGGCACGGTCGGCCCAAGACGCGTGGCCCGTCGTCCCGCGGCTCTCCTCACGGCCCTCACGGCCCTTCTCACGGCTCTTCTCGTGGTTCTCATGGCTCTCATGGGCGGACCCATGGGCGGTCTCATGCATCGGGTCCTCCCGTACGACGCAGCATCAGGGGAACGGCGATCGCCGACGCCGCCGCGAACTCGGCCGCCACCAGAAGCCAGCCCGGCCCGTATCCGGTCGCCGAGACCAGCGCGCCGAACAGCGGCGGTCCCACCGCGAACCCCGCGAAGAAGCCCGCCGACACCAGGGCGGAGTCCTTCCCGGCCCGGCCGGGCGCCGCCTTCCGCAGTACCAGCACCATGGAGACGGCATTGGCCGACACCGCGAACGAGCCGACCGCGACGGCGGCCGGCCACACCAGCGGATGCGCCCGGAGCGCGGCGGCGAGCAGCAGTGCGGCACCCACCGCACCGGCCGCCAGCAGCGCCGGCAGCGCCTCGGCCCATCCCGGTCGCCCCGCCGCCCGTGCCCAGCCGACCCGTCCGCCGATACCGGCCACGCCCAGGACGGCCACCAGCGCCGCCGCCGTGGTCGCCGTCATCCCGAGGCGTTGCGAGCCGAACAGCGCCAGGTAGGTGTTGACCGAGGCGATGCCGCAGCCGAGCAGCAAGGAGAAGGCGGCCAGCCGCCGGGTGTCGCGGGGGGACGAGACCGCGGCGGGCGGGCCCGTGGTGGCCGGCGGCCGGTCGGCCGGCAGGGCCCGGGCAGCCCAGAGCGCGGCCAGCGCCGCCGTGGCGGCCGCCGCCCAGACCGCGCCGCGCCAGCCCACCCCCGCCGCCAGCAGCGACAGCGGCAACCCGGCCACGAACGCCCCGCACTGCACCCCGGACTGCTTCCACCCGGTGACGGCGGCCCGGCGTTCGACGGGAACGGCAGTGAGAATCACCTTGTTGGTGGCGGGGTTGGCCAGCGCCTGCGGTACGCCGCCGAGTGCGACGGCCAGCAGCAGCACGCCCGCCCCCGGCACGGCGCCGATGAGCGTGAGCGAGGCGGCGGTGAGCAGCAGCAGCGCGATCAGGCAGCGGCGGGGGCCCGCCCGGTCCACCAGCCGGCCCGCCATGGGCGACAGCACGGCCGCCGCCCCGAAGCCCGCCGTGGTGGTCAGGCCCAGGACCGTGCGCGAGATCCCCAACTCCCCGACCAGCCGCGGCCCGAGGGCCCCGATCACGAACAGCTGGAGCATGGAGAACGCCATCGCCGTCGTGAGCAGCACGGTCAGCGACGGGCCGCCCGGCGCCCGTGCGGTGCCACCGTCCGGCCCGGCGGCCTCCGGTTCCTTGCCACGTTTCACCAGCACGCGCCCTCCCGGCAGCTCCGGCCCTCCTCCGGGCCCCGGTCCAGTCAGTCGTACGGTCCCGGCGCCTGGTTCCCGGCAGTCCGCGCGGGCGAGTGCGGCACGCCGTTCGGTGGCGCGTTTTCGCCTTCGTCGGGTGGCTTCGGGGCCTCGGCGGCGTGCCGTTCAGTGGCGCGTTTTCCGCCTTCGCCGGGGCGGCTCCGGAGCCTCGGCGGGCCGCCGCGGGAGTCCGGCCGCACCCGCCGCCGGCTCATCCGTTCGGCGGCCGCCCGGTGGCCGGTCCGCACCCGGCGGGCGAGGGTGGCCGTGTGACCGCGGTACCGCGGTCCGCTGTCGCATGGGCCGAAGCATGGGAGAGCCGGATGCCGAAGTACCTGGTGCAGGCCAGCTATACCGCCGAGGGCATGAAGGGCCTGCTCGCCGAGGGCGGCACCGGACGCAAGGCGGCCGTCGAGCAGGTGGTCAGGTCATGCGGCGGCACGCTGGAGACGGTCTACTTCGCCTACGGGGACGCCGACTTCTACTGCGTCCTCGACTTCCCCGACCAGGTGTCGATGGCCGCCATCGCCATGACCGTCCGCGCCAGCGGAGCCCTGCACTCCAAGACGATTCCGCTGCTGACCGTCGAGGAGATCGACGAGGCCGCCAAGAAGTCGGTCAGCTTCCGCCCGCCGGGGGCGTAACCGCCGCTGCCCGGGACGGACCCGCGGCGCGGTGGGCGGCGCCGGCGGCGGACGCGGGCCACGCGGCGGCTGTGGACGGCGGGCCCGACGAGGGGCAGCAGCACCGGGCCGCGGGAGGATGGGCAGGGAGCGTGAGGAGACCGGAGCTCGATCATGCGGCGCTGTTCGCCGCGACCCCGAGCGCATGCCTGGTCCTCGATCCGGAGCTGGTCATCGTGGACGTCAACCAGGCGTATCTCCAGGCGACCCTGCGTACCCGCGACGAGCTGCTCGGGCAGTACGTCTTCGACGCCTTCCCCGACAACCCCGCGGACCCCGACGCCGAAGGGGTGCAGAACCTGCACCCCTCACTGCGCCGCGTGCTGTCCACCGGGGAGCCGGACACGATGGCGGTGCAGCGCTACGACATCCCCGTGACGGAGCGGCCCGGGGAGTTCGAGGAGCGCTGGTGGTCCACGATCAACACCCCCGTCTCCGGGCCGGACGGCAGGGTGGCGTGGATCATCCACCGGGTCGAGGACGTGACGGCCTTCGTCCACTCCCGCCGGTCCCGTCCGATGCCCGGCGGGCGGCTGAGCGAACGCGAGGAGGCGATGGAGGCCGAGCTGTACGTCCGGGCCCGCGCGCTCCAGCACCTCAACGAGGAGCTGCGCCGGGCCCACGCCCGCGAACGCCAGGTCGCCCTCACCCTCCAGGAGGCCATGCTCCACTCCCCCGACCTCGCCGGGCACCGTGACATCGCGGTGCGCTACCTCCCCGCCCTCGGCTCCCTGAACGTCTGTGGCGACTGGTACGACATCGTCGACCTGCCCGGGGACGGTTACGCCGTCGCGGTCGGCGATGTCGTCGGCCACGGGCTGGATGCCGCCGCCGTCATGGGCATGCTCCGCAGCGCCCTCAGTGCCGCCGCCCGCTCCGTCGAGGGTCCCGCCCAGGCACTGAAGGTGCTCGGCCTGTACGCCCGTTCCGTCGACCAGGCGCTGGCCACCACCGCCGTCCAGGTACTGATCGACACCGCCGGCCGTCAGGTCACCTACAGCAGCGCCGGCCACCCCCCACCCGTCCTGCTGCACGCCGACGGCAGCCACGAACTCCTGGACCGCGCCACCGACCCGCCCCTGGGCGCCCACCCCGAAGAGCTGCCGCGCCCCCAGGCCCACCTTCCGTACGTGCCGGGCGACACCCTCGTCCTCTACACCGACGGGCTCATCGAACGCCGCGACGAGGACATCGACACCGGCCTCACCCGGCTCACCGACGCCCTCGCCCGCTACAGCGCCTTCAGCTCCGAACGTCTCGCCGACGCCCTGCTGGCCCGCCTCGGCGTCAGCGCCGGCGCCCGCGACGACATCGCCCTCGTCGTCGTCCGGCTGTAGTTCCGGCAGACGCCCGTTGAGGAGCCGTCAATCACCGCCGCAAGGCAGCGGGTCGGCGAAATACCGCTCCCCGGCGATGAAGGACGCGACCGTACCGTCGTCGTTCATGAGGAAGGTAATGATCCTCCCGTGAAACTTCGCCAACCGGGGAGCAAATACGAGCTCCTCGGTCCCACCCTCGGCTTGACGCGACGTCACCTCACTGTCGTACGTCGCCAGCACGTCCTCCCTCGCGCTCCCCACATGAACTCCGGAGGCGGTGGCAAGCGACGCCGGCGTCGACGACAGGACGGAGATCGCCGCCAGCCGGTCGTCGTCGTTGGAGAAGCGCAGCAAGAGGTTCTGGGGCCCTCCCTCGACGGCAAGATCCCGGCACTCCGGCCCACCCGGCCCGTCGGGAATCCGGGCCCCGACGGCACGCTCGGCCGCTTGACGGCTCATACCTATACGCAGCAGGCCCATGCCGTTGACCGTGATGGGCTGGGCACTCAGATCGACGGGGTCGCGCTGGGCGGCCTCGGCACGGCTCCGAGCCGTGAACCGGCAGCCGTCCCCGACCAACGTGAGATGAGGTCGATATGAGGCGGCGTCAGTATCGGAGGCAGGGGGCAGCACACTCCGGCCGGCCTCCTGACCGTCCACCGTCCGGAGGGAACAGGTGTCGGAGGAAGCTGCGGTGGCGGTAGGGGACACGCCCACCGCGAGCCCCCCAGCGAGCACGGGCGCGCAGGTAAGCACCATGAATTTGCGACGTACACTCCGCGTCATGGTCAGTGGCTCCATGCGTACAGACGTCGGCACTTGATGCCCTCAGCACATCACAGCTCCCAGAGCCACGCATCTTGGTGCCACTCCCCCACAGGCACGCTGCCCGCGGAACAAGGCAAGGCAGGAGCCCAGTTGAGGCGCGCCGCCGCAACGTAGCACCGCACCCTTCCACTGCCTCCCCCTTGCAGGTGCATCCGGCGGACATGGAGCGCACGATGGAAGAGGAAGATCCAAATCCTCGTACTGCTCGGGACTTCCGATGGTGGAGCATCCAGGAATTCACTGCACAAAGGGCCGTTACGCACAGCGGACGGGCGGCGGGCACGGCACCCGATTCGGCAGTCGGCCAGGAGTCATCGACCGTGTGATGCAGAGCTTCAGGGTGGCGATGGCCGCAATTCTCCTTGGTACCGGCGCGGTTCTGGGCGTTGCCCCGGCGGCCGGGAGCGGTTCCGGGGCGGCCACGGCAGTGGCCACCGGAGCGGCAGCGGCCCCGGCCCACGCCCGTGCGGCCGCGGTCGCTCAGCCCTTGGGCCTGGCGGGCACACCCGGCACGGCCGGCCACCGCCCGGTCGCGCCGAACCAGCCCGCCCCGGACCCCGCCGAGGTGGTCGAAGCCTACTTCCGGGCCATCAACAACGGGGAGTACGTGGCCGCTTGGGCGCTCGGCGGGAAGAACATCACGGGGCGGCCGTACGACTACTTCGTGCGAACCTTCCGCGACACGGCCCGGGATGACGTCACGGTGCGCTCCGTGGCCGGCAACAGCGTCGAGGTGGAACTGGACGCCACGCAGACCGATGGCAGCCATCGGTTCTTCGCCGGTACCTACACCGTTCGGGACGGAGTGATAGTTGCCGCGCGCATCCACCGCGAATGATGACGACGTGAGTGACGACGTGTGTGATCACGAAGGCTCGTGGACGCCGGCCTGGCCGCCCGTGGCCCGCACCGATGCGCCCGTGGCCCGCACCGATGCGGCGGAAGATCCGCCAGGGCGGGCCACGGGGACGGGCGGGCCGGCGTGGCTCAGCGCGCCCGTTCCACCAGTGTCTTCAGTTGCTCCAGGTCACTGCGGAGGCCGCGTTCGATCGCGGTTGCCTGGGCGAAGCCCTGCGGGCCGCCGAAGGTCTCCTTGATGGTTCCCGGGTCGTACTCGAACCGGGCCTGGACCCGGGTGTGCTGCTCGTCGAGGGGCAGCAACGAGAAGGTGCCCGCCAGGGCGGGACCGCTGGTGGTCTGCCACCGCATGACGTTTTCCACGCTGCGGTCGGTGATCTCGACCACGCACTCCTGTGGCCGCCCGCCCGCGTCGATATCGAGATGCGTCCGGTGTTCGCCCTCCTGCCGGGCCTCGCGTACCCCGTCCAGGAACTGCGGATAGGACTCCGCCCGGTGCAGACAGTCCCACGCCGTATCGAGGGGAACGCCCACGTCGATGTGTTCTTCGAGAGTGCTCATCAGGCACCTCACAGCTCGGTTCACGGTTATCCGGTCTTGTCTCCAGGGTGCTCCGGCCGGGAACCGGAAGCGAGCCGCTCCGGGCCTGCCGGCCGGCCGATGGGGCCGAGTGACTCATGCCGGGGGCGGCGCCGCCGCGGCCACGCTGGAGAGGCAGGGGCGAGACGTCGGCGCCCGTGCGGGCGCCGACTACGCGGAGGTGCGTCATGGCCGGCCCGGTGGTCGTAGGACTGGACGGCACGGGGAACAGCGTGCCGGCCGTGCTGTGGGGCGCCGAGGAGGCCGCGGCCCGGGGCCTCCCGCTCCATCTGCTGCATTCCTGGGGGTCCCCGTCGGCGAACGTCCGGCCGGCCGCTCCCGAAGCGGCCGGCCGGGAGCGCCGTGGAGCCGAGCTGCTCCGCGGCGCCGTGGACCTGGCGTACACCGGGCACCCGGGGATTCCGGTGACCACCGAGCAGGTCGCGGAGCGGCCCGCGGACGCGTTGCTGGAGCGGAGCGCCCAGGCCACGATGCTGATCCTGGGGTCGCGCGGGCACGGCGCGATCGCCGGTTTCCTGCTCGGCTCGGTGAGTCTCCAGGTGCTGGGCCAGGCGGTGTGTCCGGTGGTCACGGTGCGCGAGGACGCGGCGTTTCCGCAGCGGGAGATCGTGGTGGGCGTGCGGCATGCGGGGCCGGAGGACGAGGCGGTGCTGGAATTCGCCTTCACGGCCGCCGACGCCCATCACACGCGGGTGCGCGCCGTACGGGCGTGGGGCCCGGCGGAGACCGTGGGCCCGGTGCGCGCCGGGCCGGGCCGCTCGCCGGGCGGGACGGAAACCGGCCTCGCGGAGGACGAGATGCTCGCCGAGGCGCTGCTGCCCTGGCGGGTGAAGTTCCCCGCCGTCGAGGTGGTCCCGCACGCGGCGAGCGGCCGGGCCGCACCCGTGCTGCTGGCGGCCTGCTGCGATGCTGGCCTGCTGGTCGTCGGGCGGCGCAACCGGCGGTCACCGATGCTGCTCGGCCCCGTCGTTCATGCGGCCCTGCACCATGCCAACTGTCCGGTCTCGGTCGTGCCGCAGGACTGAGTTCCGGGCGCCGCGGTCGCCTCCCGGACGCCGGGCGGCGGCCCGTTCGCGCTACTCCGGCACGTCCTGCCGGTGCGTGGCGGTGTCGTCCCGCAGATAGCTGAGCCGGTCCACCACCTCGACCACCCCGTCGACGCTTTCACACAGCCGCACGGCAATGGGGACCAGGCTTTTGCGCTCCAAGGCGCCGGTGAGGGTGACGTGGCCGTCGGAGACCTCGACCGTGACCGCGGACGGTGCCACCCCGAGCGTGCGCGTCAGCACCTCCTCCAGCACCTCCTCCTGGATGGCCCGGTCCCGGCGCAGGAACAGCTGCACGAGGTCACTGCGGCTGATCACCCCGATGAGCCGCCCGGAGTCGTCGACCACGGGCAGCCGCTTGACCTTCTTCTTCTCCATCGTCTTGGCCGCTTCGACGACACTCCACCCGGGCCGTGCCACCACGGCGGGGCTGGTCATGATCGCTTCGGCGGTGGTCGCCCCGAGCTTCGCGATCTGCCGGCGCAGCAGATCGGCCTCGGACACCACCCCCACCGGCTGGTCGTCCTCGTCGAGCACGGGTACGGCGGTGATGTCGTACTCGTCGAGCAGCCGCGCGATCTCCTTGAACGGGGTGCCCCGCTGGACGACGACGGCCTCGGGCGTCATCAGGTCTGCCACGGTGCGGTGCCTCATCTCTGGCCAGTCCCTCCGGGTGTGCCGGGCCTGATCTCGTCGGCCCCATGGGCGGGGAGTGCGGTCGGCACCTGCTCAGTCGTGCGGGATCACCGCGACCGGGCAGGTCACATGGTGGATGGCGGCATGGGCGACCGGGCCGACGCGGGGCGCGAGCAGCGGACGGTGCAGCCGGCGGCCGACCACCAGGAGTTCGGCCCCGAAGACCGTCTGTACCAGGGCCCGGGTCGGGCTCTCCGGCAGCACGGTCTCCTGAACCAGCACACCGGGGAAGCGCTTACACCAGGGGCGCAGGGCGTCCCGCAGCTCGATGTCCGCCTCTTTGGTGAGTTCCTTCGCGGCATCGGGGTCGATGCCCCAGGGGGTGTACGCCTGCACGGGCAGCGGGCGCCCGTGGACGGCTTGAAGCGGAAGGCCGCGGCTCGCCGCCGCGTCGAAGGCGAACGTCAGCATCCGGTCGCTGGGTCCGTTGAGGCTGACGCCGACGACGACCCGGGGCCGGGGAGCGGGGGGCGCGCCGTGCCCGGAGGGGTGGCGCGGGGTCTTCGCCTGCCCGGGCGCCCGGACCAGGACGACCGGCCCCTTGGCCCCGCCCACGACATTCAGGCTCACGTCGCCGAGTACATAGCTCTCCCAGGTCCCCAGGGCCCGTGATCCGAGCACGAGCATCAGCGATTCCCCGGCCGCGCGCACCAGCGCGTCTTCCGCCTCCGCCCCGACCAGGTCCTCGATGATCTGGAGATGCGGGCGGCGTTCGCGGACCTCGTCCAGGGCCTGGCGCACGATCTGCCGGGCGGCGGCGTTCTGGTCATGTCCGGCGGGCGTGTCCGCCGCCTCGGCGGCCAGCAGTATCCACGCATGGAGCAGCCGCAGCACCGCCTGGCGCCGGTCCGCCTCGTCAGCGGCCCACTGCGCGGCGGCCAGGCTCTCCGGCGAACCGTCGAGCCCCACGGTGATGATGTCCGGCTCCATGACGGTGCTCCTTTCGGGGTCGGAGGAACGGGCCGGAGGTGCCCCGGGCTCCGGGGCCGTACGAGGCGGGCGGCACCGTTGCTCCCGCCTCAGGTCCCGTGCGGGCCCGGTCCCGCGCCGGAGGCCGATGCGGCCTGGGCGGCGAGGACGGCCGCCTGGATGCGCCGCTCCACACCGAGTTTGGCCAGCAGTCGGGAGATGTGGTTCTTGATGGTCTTCTCGGAGAGGTAGAGCCGCTTGCCTATCTGACGGTTCGTCAGTCCGGCGCCGATCAGACCGAGGATCTCCCGCTCCCGCGGGGACAGTCCGGAGAGCGCCGCCTCCTCGGGCGGCGCTTCGGAGTCGCCGCCGCGCAGACTGCTCATCAGCCGTGCCGTCGTCGCGGGATCGAGCATCGAGCTGCCGGAGGCGACCGTACGCACCGCGGCGACGAGATCCGCCCCCTTGATCTCCTTGAGCACATAGCCGGCCGCACCGGCCATGATCGCGTCCAGCAGCGCCTCGTCGTCGTCGAACGAGGTGAGCATCAGACAGGCCAGTCCCGGCATCCGCGAGCGCAGCTCCCGGCACACCGAGACCCCGTCGCCGTCCGGCAGCCGCACATCCAGCACCGCGACATCCGGCCGGAGCGCCGGTCCGCGCGCGAGCGCATGAGCGGCCGTCCCGGCGTCGCCGACCACCTCGATATCGGGCTCGGCATCGAGCAGATCCGCCACCCCGCGCCGGACGACCTCGTGGTCGTCGAGCAGGAACACCCGGACCGGCCGGTGCGGTGAGAATGCCTCCGCGTCGCTCATGACGCCCTCCGGCTGCCAAGACGTCCGTCTGTCCCCATCGTGACCCCTCTCGCAGGGGCCTGCCAGGCCGGACGGTCGCGCGGCGGCCGCGGCCGGAAGCCTGTGTCAGCCATGGCCCTGCCCGGCGGGCGCCGGTCCCGTGACATCGAACCGCACGTCCACGACGCCCTCGACCGCCTGCACCAAACGGGCGATGACGGGAAGCAGCGACGGGTCGCGGAGCGTGCCGCTGAGGGTGACCACCCCGTCGGTGACGCTGACCGCCGGCTGGTCGGGGGCCGCGGGGCACAGCCGGCCGATGATCTCCGTACGGATCTCCGCCGCCAGGTCCTCGTCCGGGCGCAGGAAGACCTTGAGCAGGTCGGCGCGGCTGACGATGCCCTGGAGCAGTCCCTGGCCGTCGACCACGGGCAGCCGCTTCACCGACTTGAACGCCATCGTCCGCGCCGCCTGGGCCAGGGTGTCACCGGCGTGCACGGTCAGCGCGGGCGCGCTCATCAGATCCCCCGCCGTCAGCCCGCCGGCCTTGCGGACGTCGTCCAGCCGCCGCAGCTGCTCCAGGCGGTCGGGGTCGGACTCCCGGAACTCTTCCTTGGGCAGCAGATCCGCCTCGGAGACCACCCCGACCACCCGGCCCTCCCCCGCCAGCACCGGCAGCGCACTGACCCGCCACCGCTCCATGGTCTCGACGATCTCCTTGAACCGCGCCTCCTGGCCGATCGCGACCACGGCCCGGGTCATCACCTCGCCGACGGTGTACGGGCTGTGCGCCATGACACCTCCTCGGTACGGTCCGCTCCGCGCCCGCTCCCGGCCGTCTGGTGCCGGCGGCGCCCCGCCAGCGGGTCCCGTCAGCTCTGCGGGCCCGCCATCGGCGTCCGGTTACGGGCGGCGGCCGGGGCGGTGACATCGAACTCCACGTCCACGACCCCCTCCACCGCGCGCACCAGGCGTGCGGCCACCGGGATGAGCGAGGTGTCCCGGACCCGGCCGCTGAGCGTGACCACCCCGTCGACGACCGTGACCCGCAGATCCTTGACGGGGGTCGTGAACAGCTCCCCCACGACGTAGCGGACCTCCTCCGCGAGGTCGTCGTCCGAGCGCAGGAAGACCTTCAGCAGGTCGGCGCGGCTGACGATGCCCTGGAGCACCCCGTGTGCGTCCACCACCGGCAGCCGCTTGACCGAGCCGCGCGCCATGGTCCGGGCCGCCTGGGAGAGCGTGGCGTTGGCCCGCACGGTGAGCGCGGGACCGGTCATCAGCTCCCCCGCGGTGAGCGCGCCCGCCCGGCGCACATCGTCGAGCCGCCGCAGCTGCTCCAGGCGGTCGGGGTCGGACTCCCGGAACTCTTCCTTGGGCAGCAGATCGGCCTCCGAGACCACCCCGACCACCCGGCCCTCCCCCGCCAGCACCGGCAGCGCACTGACCTGCCACCGCTCCATGGTCTCGACGATCTCCTTGAACCGCGCCTCCCGGTCGACCGCGGCCACGGTCCGTGTCATCACATCGCTGACGAGGTGCGGGGTGTTCTGCATGATGCCTCCTCGGTACCCGGACCGACGTCACCCGGCCCGTGACACCTCCAGCCTGGAATGCGCCGCGCGCGCCGCACAGGGGCCGTACGGTCCCTGTCCGGCGCCGGACGGCCACCGGGCCCCGGCTCCGCCCCGCATCGCCGTCCCACGGCCCGGGCTCGCCGAACCACCGGAAAACTGGGCAGGTCAGCAGGGTTTCGGAGGCCGGAAATGGCGGGGTAACAGCTGCGCGCGGCTGCTCGTGCCGTGCTACTGTCGATCTCAGTTGCAGTTGTGGTTGTGGTTCCCAAAGACTTCTCGCACCCCCGCCGCCATTCCAGGCCGGCGGGAGCGCTTTTGTATTTCCGGTTTTTCCGGACGGGGCAATCATCACGGCGACGCGGGGTCCGCACAGTGCGGCCCCGGCACTGCCCCCGAAGGAGATAAACATGGCTACCGGTACCGTGAAGTGGTTCAACTCGGAAAAGGGTTTCGGCTTCATCGAGCAGGACGGCGGCGGCGCCGACGTCTTCGCCCACTACTCGAACATCGCCACCCAGGGCTTCCGTGAGCTCCAGGAAGGCCAGAAGGTCACCTTCGACGTCACCCAGGGCCAGAAGGGCCCGCAGGCCGAGAACATTCTCCCTGCCTGACGCCGACGCACACATCGCAGCTGGGGCCCGCACCTTGGGTGCGGGCCCCAGCTCGTTGCCCGGAATACGCCGCGGGGGCCGTCACGGCCGCGCCGGCGACCCGGCGCAACCCGCCCGGTACCGGACCACGGGGCCCGCTGCGACAGCACGCCGCCCCGCCCGGCTCCCGCTCCGGCAACACCTTCGCCGCTCTTCGGCGACGTCTTCTCCCACGCCGGCGGTCGATTCCGCCCCGCCGCGTTCCATCTGTTTTCTCCGGTCCGTTTTGCGATTCTCCCGTGTGCGGCTGTCAGCTGCCGGGAATTCCTCGACGTACCGCATCGAGGAAGGTTCTCCATGAACCGCACAGCTCGCCCGAACGACCGCTCCTCCCGTACCCGCTCCGCCGGTTCCGGCCGTGGCGGCTACCGCTCGCAGTCGTCCAACCGCTCCGGTTCCGGTGGCAAGCGGCGCCGGCCCGCGCCGCAGGGGGAGTTCGCCCTGCCCGTCACGCATACCCCCGCGCTGCCGCCGGCCGAGTCGTTCGCCGAACTCGACATGCCGGCCGCGCTGTTGACGTCGCTGGCCGCGGAAGGGGTGACGACCCCGTTCCCGATTCAGGCCGCCACGCTGCCGAATTCGCTCGCCGGGCGTGACGTACTGGGCCGTGGCCGCACCGGCTCGGGCAAGACCCTCGCCTTCGGGCTGGCGCTGCTGGCCCGCACCGCCGGGCAGCGCGCCGAGCCGGGCGCGCCGCTGGCCCTGGTCCTGGTCCCCACCCGGGAGCTGGCGCAGCAGGTCACCGATGCGCTCACCCCCTACGCACGGGCGCTGTCGCTGCGGCTGGCCACCGTCGTCGGCGGGATGTCGATCGGCCGCCAGGCGAGCGCGCTCCGGGGTGGCGCCGAGGTCGTCGTCGCGACTCCCGGCCGGCTCAAGGACCTCATCGGCCGCGGTGACTGCCGTCTGAACCAGGTCGGCATCACGGTGCTGGACGAGGCCGACCAGATGGCCGACATGGGCTTCATGCCGCAGGTGACCGCGCTGCTCGACCAGGTGCGCCCCGAGGGCCAGCGAATGCTCTTCTCGGCCACCTTGGACCGCAACGTCGATCTGCTGGTCCGGCGCTATCTGACGGATCCGGTGGTGCACTCCGTCGACCCGTCGGCGGGTGCCGTCACCACGATGGAACACCACCTGCTGCACGTCCGCGACACCGACAAGCACGCCACCACCACCGAGATCGCCGCCCGCGAAGGCCGGTCGATCATGTTCCTGGACACCAAGCGCGCGGTGGACAAGCTCACCAAGCACCTGCTGAACAGCGGGGTACGGGCCGCGGCGCTGCACGGCGGCAAGTCCCAGCCCCAACGGACCCGGACCCTGACCCAGTTCAAGACCGGCCAGGTCACCGTGCTGGTGGCCACCAATGTCGCGGCCCGTGGCATCCACGTCGACAATCTCGACCTCGTCGTCAATGTCGACCCGCCCACCGACCACAAGGACTACCTGCACCGCGGCGGTCGCACCGCCCGCGCCGGGGAGTCCGGCAGCGTCGTCACCCTCGTCCTGCCCAACCAGCGCCGCGAGATGGACCGGCTGATGGCGGACGCGGGGATCACACCGCAGTCCACCCAGGTGCGCGCCGGCGAGGCCGAGCTGGCCCGTATCACCGGTGCCCAGGCGCCCTCCGGTATTCCGGTCACCATCGCCGCGCCGGTCGTCGAACGCCCGAAGCGCAGCGGTTCCTCGACCCGCGGCCGGCGCAGCCGCTCCGCCCAGGCCCGTCGGTCCTCCGGTACGGGCACGCCCCGGACCGCGTCCGGGACGCCGCAGCGCCGGCGCTCGGCCGGCAAGACCTCGTAGTACGGAAGCCGTACGGTTCGTACACGGCGCTTTTCTCGCTCCGCCATCAGTCCGGTTCCGGTTCGATTCGACCCTGTAGAGGCACTATGCGCTGCGTCATCGCCCGCTTCCCCTTCGACCTGATCAAGACCGAGGTGCAGGACTCGATGAAGGGCGTCGAGCCCGAACCCATCACGGGTGACTCGGCACTCATCGGTGGCCGTCACTACCCCGTCAAGCAGGTCGGCGAGGTCATCACCCGGCAGGACCGCCGCGACTTCACCGCCGGCGAGGTGACCCGGGCGCTGACCCGCCTCGGTTTCACCTGTAGCTCCTCGGCTCCCGCCGTCCGTACCCCTCTTGAGGAGGCGTCGGCCCTGCTCCAGGCTCCGACGACGTCCGACGGTGACCCGACGGGCTGAGACCGGCCACCACCCGACAACGAAGTGGGCTCCGACCGCACCGGTCGGAGCCCAGCTTTGTCGGAACCGCGGTCTCAGTGGTCGGAGTAGCTGAAGTCGCCCACCGTCCAGGCTCCTACGTCCTTGATCTCGACGCGGTACATCCCGCCGGTCTCGGGCAGGCCGACGCTGCCCTGGAGAATCCTCGCCACATGGAAATGCAGGTGGGTGGGCGGCCCTTTCCGTTGCGGCGGGCGGGTGTCCGCGCCGGCTGACGAGAAGAGGGCGGAGAACGGTCCCAGCCGCTGCGACTGCTCCAGGACCTCGGCCACACGTTGTCGCCACACGCTCTCGGGCGCCAACCGTCCGGTGATCACAGCGCCCTGGACCACCACTGTGAGCGACATCTGATTACTCTGCTCCGACTCCACCATGGCGGCGATGTCGACAAGCAGCTCGTCGGGCTTCGACATGGAAGCAGACTCTACTGCCGCGACCGGCTCTCGGCAGCACACCCACAGCGCGCGCCCCGCGAACCGCCGTTGTTGAGCCGTCGTCACCGGACGCCGGAGACTTCGCCGGCAGTCTCGGCCGGGCTGTCCCCCCGGCTCCCGGCACACCGCCTCGGGTGCGGCTTTCCCGCTCCGCCGAGTGCCGGGGCCGTCTCGGGGTACCGGTCGGGAGAGGCGGGCAGGGGCCCGTCGACAGGAAGGGGGCGGGATGGCCATCGCCAAGACCAGTGTCCTGGTACTGGATTGCGCGGAGCCCGCGGCACTGGCGGACTTCTACGCACAATTCCTGGGCGGAGAAGTGCGGATCGGGTCCAGCCCGGACTACATCGAGGTCGTCGAGAGCGACAAGGTACACCTCGCGATTCGACGGGACCGGGGCGCGGCGCCGCCCAGTTGGCCCCGCCCGGACGACTCGCAACAGGCGCATCTGCACTTCCTCGTCCCGCAGGACAACATGGACGAGGCGGAGCGGGAGGCGGTCAGCCTGGGGGCGCGGCCGTTGCAGACCCGGGAGAACCGCGGGCCTTATGACGCCCGCCGCTATGCGGATCCCGCGGGCCACCCCTTCGTGCTCGCCGCGAGCGAGGGCCACGCCCTGGGGCAGGCGAACTGAGCCGAGCCCGGCGGGTGGAGAGGCCGGGGGTGCCACCGGGCCCGGTGGCACCCCCGGTGCTGCGCGGCACGTCCGCTGTCAGGTGCGGGCCACCGGGCGCACGACCAGTTCGTTCACCTCGACCTCCGGTGGCCGGCTTACGGCGAAGGCGATGGTGTCCGCGACCGCGGCGGCCGGCAGGGCCACCGCGCGGTAGGCGGCCATGGCCTCCCGCGCCGTCGGATCGGTGATGCCGTCCGGGAGTTCGGATTCCGTGACGCCCGGCGAGACCAGGGTGACCCGGATACCGGCCACGGCCTCCTGGCGCAGCCCCTCGGAGAGGGCGCGTACGGCGAATTTGGTGGCGCAGTAGACCGCGGCGGTGGGCACCACCTCGTACGCCCCGACCGACGCGATATTGATGAGGTGGCCGGCGCCCTGGGCTCGCATCACGGGCAGTGCGGCGGCGATCCCGTAAAGGACCCCGCGCACATTCACCTCGAGCATCCGGTCCCATTCGTCCACCCGCAGCGCCTCCAGAGGCGACAGCGGCATCACCCCCGCGTTGTTGACCAGCACGTCGACCCGGCCGCATTCCTCGTGCGCGGCCGCGACGAAGGACCGCATCTCCTCGGCGGAGGTGACATCCAGCCGCCGGAAGGCCGCGCTGCCGCCGGCGCCGTTGATGTCGTGGCACAGCGCTTCCAGTCGTTCGGTGCGGCGGGCGCCGAGGAAGACGCGGTGCCCGTCGGCGGCCAGGCGGCGGGCGGTCGCCTCGCCGATGCCGCTGCTCGCGCCGGTGATCAGGACGACCTTCTGGTGCTCCGTCATGGGCTGCTCCTTTTGCCAGTTGTTTCACCGGCGAGCCTCCACGGCGGAGCGCACCGCGACCAGGACGGCCGGCGCCTGGGTGCCGCACACCCCGGCACCGCCCGGAGGCCGGCGAACCCTTCCCCTTTGCCGTATCAGCAAGCATCTTTGTCCATTCGACGCGGCCGGGTACAGCAGATACCGCATCCCGGGGATATCACCCTTATGGCGCAACGCCCCGGGCGCCCGCCCTCCGGCGTAATTCACCGGGGAATGGCGGACCACGGCATCCGTCATTCCCCAGCGTGATCGGACAGTTGAGCCGCCCCCGCATCCCGGTGTTTACGATATCCGGGATGAATTGGCGCTTACTGGCCGACGGCCTGGTACCTACGCGTACGTGCGCCTTCTTTCTGCCTTCACAGGCGGTGCAACCACTCGTCACCTCTGACTTCGGGAGCTCATGATGGAATCCGGCGCTACCGTGTGGAACTGCCCGTTCGACTATGCCGAGGCACTGGAATTCGATCCGACGCTCAAGCGTCTGCTGACCGAGGAACCGGTCGCCCGTATCAAGCTGCCCTACGGGGAGGGCGAAGCCTGGCTTGTGACCCGGTACGAGGATGTGCGCACGGTGACGACCGACCGGCGCTTCAGCCGCAGTGCCATCATCGGCCGGGACTTCCCGCGGATGACTCCTGAGCCGATCGTGCAGGACGAGGCGATCAACGTGATGGACCCGCCCGCCAGCAGCCGCCTGCGGAGCCTGGTCTCCAAGGCGTTCGCCCCGCGTCAGGTCGAGCGCATGCGGGCCCGCGCTCAGCACGTCGTGGACGACCTGCTGAACCGGATGACCGCGCAGGGCTCGCCGGCCGACCTGATGGAGAGCCTGGCATCCCCGCTGCCGCTGACGACGATCTGCGAGGTCCTCGACATCCCCGAGGCCGACCGCGACCAACTGCGCGGGCACGCCCGGACCATGATGAACCTCACCCCCGAGAACCGGGACAGAGCGGTCCACGCCAAGGCCGATATGCGCGCCTACTTCAAGACGCTGACCGCGAAGCGGCGCCAGCACCCGGGAGACGACCTGATCAGCGCACTGGCGACGGCCCGGGACGGCGACGAGCTCCTCAACGACCAGGAGCTCACCGTGCTGGCCATGGTGCTGCTCATCACCGGCCAGGACACCACCACCTACGAGATCGGCAACCTCGCCTACACCCTGCTCACCCGGCCCAAGGACCTCGCCATGCTGCGGGCCCGCCCGGAGATGCTGCCGCACGCGATGGAGGAACTGCTGCGCTTCATCCCGTTCCGTAAGGGCGTCGGCATCCCCCGCGTCGCCCTTGAGGACGTGGAACTGAGCGGCGTGACGATCCGGGCCGGGGACATCGTGCACGTCTCGTACCTGACCGCAAACCGGGACGGCCGCAAGTTCGACCGGCCCGACGAGCTGGACCTGGAGCGCGAGGACCGCCCGTCCCACATGACCTTCGGCTGGGGCGGCCACCACTGCCTGGGTGCCCCGCTCGCCTTCACGGAGCTGGAAGTCGCCCTCGGCGCCCTCCTGGAGCGCTTCCCCGACCTCAGGCTGGCCCAGCCGGCCGAGGACGTGCGCTGGAACACGACCTCGATCTGGCGCTATCCGCTGGAGTTGCCGGTCGCCTGGTGAGGGGGCCGGTGCCGCGAATGCAGAACTCACCTCCCTGGCGTACGGTTACTAGTCGGAAAGAAGATCCACCAGCACGGGGAGAGTTCATTCTTCGACGGATGGTCCGCACATAGTTCTCTCCAGAGTCGTGCAACCCCAGTCCGCCGATTCCGCCCGCCTGGCCGACTTGCCCGTCTTTCGGGCAGGTCGCCTCGGCGGGCGCCACCGGCCGACGGCGACCGAAATGGAAAGTAGGGAATTCCCTGGCGGCCCACAAGTCTGCAAGGAGCCCATCCCATGGCGGTTCTGTGCAAACCTGCAATCGCGGTCCCTGAATACATCCTCACCCAAGAAGACACCCTCGAACTCGCGCGGCGGATGCACAAGGATCATTCGCAGCTGCGGCTGGTACTCCGCCTGATCGAGCACACCGGCGTACGCAAACGGCATTTGATCCAGCCGATCGACAAGGTGCTCAAGCATCCCGGGCTGGACGCCCGCAGCGCGGTCTACGAGGAGGAGTCCAAGGCCCGGGTCCCCGCCGTGGTGCGCGAGGCACTCGACCGGGCCGAACTGGAGCCACAGCAGATCGACTTGATCGTCTACGTCTCCTGTACCGGCTTCATGATGCCCTCGCTGACGGCATGGCTCATCAACACCCTGGGCTTCCGCTCGGAGACCCGGCAGATGCCGATCGCCCAGCTCGGCTGTGCCGCAGGAGGCGCCGCGATCAACCGGGCGCATGACTTCTGCACGGCGTACCCCGACTCCAACGTCCTCATCGTGGCGTGTGAGTTCTGCTCGCTGTGCTACCAGCCCACGGATCTGGGTGTGGGATCGCTGCTGTCGAACGGCCTGTTCGGCGACGCGGTCGCCGCGGCGGTGGTCCGGGGGACGGGCGGCACCGGCGTCCGTCTGGAGCGCAACAGCTCGTACCTGATCCCGCACACGGAGGACTGGATCTCCTACGCGGTGCGCTCCACCGGATTCCACTTCCAGTTGGACAAGCGGGTGCCCGGCACCATGGAGCCGCTCGCCCCCGCCTTGCGCGCCATCGCGCAGGAGCACCAATGGGACGCGGGCGAACTGGACTTCTACATCGTCCACGCGGGCGGTCCGCGCATTCTGGATGACCTGTGCCACTTCCTCGAGGTGCCGCCCGAGGCGTTCCGCTTCAGCCGGGCGACGCTGACCGAGTACGGCAACATCGCCAGCGGTGTGGTCCTCGACGCCCTGGCGAGGATGTTCGACGAGGAGTCGGCCGTCGACGGCCACCGCGGTCTGCTGGCGGGCTTCGGTCCCGGCATCACCGCCGAGATGGCCCTCGGTACGTGGTCCTCGACCCCAGTCGCGACGTGAGTGTGCCCGCGCGGTGGGGGGGGGGCGGGGGGCGGCGGGCGGGGGGGGGGGGAGGGCGGAGGGCATTGCGGT